>NZ_JBTYKD010000008.1:0-23813 GCF_054880495.1 Nostoc sp. | reverse complement strand
CCGCTACCAACTGTTGAGCTTATTGTTTGTCGTCAATTGCAACTTGGGGGACTCCCATGCTGTAGTTGGTAACGCGGGCAGAGAGATTGTAGCTGAGTTCGCCGATTTGCAGGAGCGATCGCAGATAATGCTCTAAGTCTGACCCCACACGGCGTAAGTTATATTCTGTGAGGTCTACGCCACTAGATGCTTCTACAAGTTCATCAAATTTTCGGTAGACGTTTTGCAGCGCATCTTCATTCCAGTTAAATTCGTTATCTGGGTCAATATCTAACGTTAAGACCTGTTGACTAGGAATGAGTTCGCCATCCCGGTCAATTTCGCCTGCAAAAATGCGGACATGCCGGGTTGTGGACTTAAGCAACATTGGGTTATCCATAAAAGGGTGTAAGATTTGGGTGGATTACACTGAAATTATTGTAGACCTTATATCTGAAGCTTGAATGCTCTCAATTTACAAGCTTGGAACGCAGTTTCAAAAGGGTATATTAAATGGGCATAAGTAAAAATATCACCTGTACTGATTAACTTAATACTTCTGTTAAGAGTTGAAGACAGAGCTAACTGCTAGTACTGACAGTAGTCCAATTATTTTTCTGTAAAAATTACTGGGTAAAGTCTTTTTATTTAGGGTACTAATCTTACCTACTGCGAAGATTTTTGGATTTATTAAGCCCAAAAGACGGTAGGGGCAGGCACTCGGCAGGAATAATTTCATCTGGGTATATTTTTTAATCGAGAACAAAAATTTTTACTTTAATAATTATGATCAGAAATTTATTTGGAATTTGCTGTTGATAAAAACGTACATCTAGTAATTTTACGGAATAGCGCTACATCGACTACTGGCTTTAATAAACTCAAAAAATGTAAGCGGTTTTACTTACGTATAAACACCAAAATTAGAGTAACAAGTAAAACTCTTGTTGACGTTAACATAAAGTTGATGTAAAAAGGTTTAAAAAAGTCGAGCAACTTCTTACAGAAACTTTATTGTGTAGAATTTTAAAAACTGAATAATAGTTATGGCTTACCATAAGCTATATCTGACACAGGAACATCAAAATCTACCTTGAAAATAAAACACAGGAGAGTGAAATGGGATACAAAGGTGATTGATGAAGAAAAAGTCTTAATTGAAGCATTTTGGATTCAAAAAAGATATAAATAATTTTGCTGGGCATTTACCTCTTTAGCCTCATGACCACCAAGTAAAGGAATCTCAATAGCTATGAACTCCAAAGCATTACCACGCCAAATAAATAATCTCGAAGTAGGTGTTTATGAGTGCGAAATACATCTCAAATTCCGGTTGATTGAGGAAAAGAGTCTATTGGGCGATCGGGAACAACTATTACAGGTGTTACTTGATGCTTTAACCGAAGGTTCTGATGACTTTCTGGAGACGTTGCAAGCGTCCGTTAAAGCGCAGGAAGTGTCTGAGTTCAAAGCCTCACCTCAAATGCGACGTCAGCTAATGCGCTTGCGTAATGCTGCTGAAAATCCCCAAACTTAAAGGTGTAATTTAAGTAGTTAAACAACGTGAATTGGGCATCAAAATCAAATGTTGATCCCATACTTGCGTTGCCATAAAAACTTAGCAGTAAGTAGAATTCATAAAATATTGTGATTTCTACTTTGTGAAGGTCTTATTTAGCAGCACAAAGTCCCAGAAACAGTTTCCGCTATTAAAAACTTTGTAGCAAAGAGTACTGGTAGAATCTGAGAGCAAATTCAGCCGGGTGCATTTTACCGAGTTTTTATCAAAACATTGCAGTAATAACAAAACTCTGTGTCTTTACAGATGGGGAAAGGGAGATAAGAGAGATAAGGAGAAAATAACCAATGCCTAATACTTCTCTTCTTAGGCTGCGCAAACGACCCGCTACTTCTCTTCTTAGGCTGCGCCAACGACCCGCTACTTCTCTTCTTAGGCTGCGCCAACGACGCCGCTCAGTACAAGTCAGTACAAGTCAGTACAAGTGCCCAATGCCTATTTAGCAAGACCGTGTTCTAAGGCAAAACGAACTAACTCTGTACGGCTACTGGTGCCAGTTTTACTAAATAAACGGCTGACGTACTTTTCTACATTGCGAACGCTGGTTTCTAAGCGACGGGCGATTTCTTTGTTCATCAACCCTTCAGCGACTAAGTTCAAAACACTTTGTTCTCTAGGAGTCAAATCAATTTTGAAAGGGGCTGGTGATTGGGAAATGGCATTTCTTTGAGTTAACAATGCCTTAATTTGGGCAATCTGATTAGCTAGTTCAGCAAGATCGGGGGTTTCAGCATCATCTCCGGTACTTGCGGACTTAGTGGCACGGCGGGCTAGCAAATTTTCAACTATAGCCACTAACTCGTCGGGATCGAAGGGTTTAGGTAGATAGGCGTCAACACCAGCATGATAGCCTTGGATGCGATCGCCTGTCATACCTTTAGCAGTTAAAAATACTACCGGGAGTGCTTGGAAACGGGGATCTTCTCGCAGTTGCTTGAGGAACTGATAGCCATCTACTTGAGGCATCATGACATCAGAAATCACTAAATCCGGTGTATTCAGCTGCATCCATTCCCAACCTTCAAGGGCGTTACTGGCGACTTGAACGCTGAAACCGCTCTCTTGCAAATAGTCTTTCACGGCTTCCCGTATCCCTGGTTCATCATCCACCAGTAACAATTGTGCTGACATTTAAAATTTCCTTGAGTTTTCCTTTTTCCAATTTAGCGAAAGTTGACGGGCATTGCTCAGGAGTTTGACCCTCACCCCCAGCCCCTCTCCCAATTTTGGGAGAGGGGAGCAAATTCTCTAGTTCCCCGAATCCCAACTTGGGAGAAGGGGTTAGGGGATGAGGGCAAAACGTCTTCTCAAAGCAGATTTTTTCTTACAGCTATTTTCAGGTAAATAGACCACGCGGTAGGGGCACAGCATTGCTGTGCCCCTACGACAGATGTGGTTGAAATACATGATTTGTGCTGTAACTTAACACCAATAGCTTTCCGGCCTACCCCACAATAAGTAGTTGGATATTTTTTTATTTGTCAGTCCCTTATTCTTACAACCGATCAATGATCTTGGCATTCTCTGGCAGCTTGGTGTCTCTTTGCCCAGCAGCACGCGCCCTAGCTGTGAACAAACCAATGGGAGTATTTAATAAATCTACAAGGGTGGCTTGACCCGCGAACGCCTTCTTAATATCCCTTGGTATTTCCTTCAATAACCAACGTACTAAGCGATAGCCGCATTCTTTGGGTGTAATCTCTCGCATCAAATCGACACCGTGCAGTTCGTGCAGATAGCGATTTGAGCGTCCATAGCGCCGCCATTGACTTTGCAGTTCTTCAAGTGTAGCACGGTGGCGGTGCTGAACGATCGCATTCGGGCTAAATTCCAAACGCCCGATGTTTTCCCCTAAAATCCGCCAGCAAATATCTGCATCGCCACCAGTGGTAAGATAAGGTCGAAATAAACCCGCTTTTTCTAAGGCAATGCGTCGAATCGCCAAATTAGCCGTTTGACCATAGGGACCAAAGGAATGCTCAAGGGTATGCTTTTGTGACAAAGTTTCTTGACGGTCTGCATGTTCTTCTAGCAGAGTTTTGCCTGGTAGTGCCAAAATTTCACCAGCGACAATTACCACTTCTTTGTTGACAAAAGGCGCAATTAATGCCTTTAACCATTGCGGTTGTGGGCGACAATCTGCATCGGTAAAAACTATAATTTCACCGCTAGCGGCGCGAATTCCAGTATTACGAGCAGCATAAGAGCTTTGAATTTGGTTTTGGCTCAACGGGTAAATTGTAATTGGGCAATTTTCGGCAGATGTTTTGAGTATGGGAAGAGTGCGATCGCTACTATTATTGTCCACCAATAAGTACTCTACCCGGTCTTTTGGGTAGGTTTGAGACAACAGACAATTGATTAAGTCTGGTAAATCCGCCTCACCGTTATAAATAGGAACAACCACCGACACCATTGGTAAAAAGCTGGTGGCGGTGGTTGCATCAACTGGCTGATGATTCATAAATCTGAGATTTGGGAGATGGGATTACTAGCTAGTATTCCCAAACCAAAATCCTAGAACGACAATATCAAGCAGTTTTTATAACTCCAAAAATCTTGATTTGGGAATATATGAACAGTACTGAGTGGGAAGATTCATAAGTACTATTTCTTACTCATGACTCAGGACTTCCGGACACCTTAATTACAATTTCAAGTCACCGGCGCGGCTCATGGGTTGAGTGGGTTGATTTGCCGGCGGCTGGGCAAAGTTCTTATTTGATAGAATTGCGATCGCACGGGCATATTGTGGATCACTCTTGGTTCCGATTAAATCTGGATTAGAAGCCAACTGACGCTCTTGTGTCTCTGTCAAGTCTAGTTTGATATCTGGGGTGATCCCTTTATGGTTAATATCCGTTCCCGCCGGGGTGTAGTAATGGGCAATGGTGACAGCCAAGCCGGAACCATCTGCGAGTTCATGAACTGACTGGACTAATGCCTTACCAAAGGTTTGACCACCTACGACTACCGCCCGCTTATTATCCTTAAGTGCCCCTGTGAGGATTTCGCTAGCACTAGCTGAATTCCCATCTACTAAGACCGCCAAAGGACGATTTGTCAGCGCAGTGCGATTGGCTTTAGTTACCTCACTGCTGCCCACACGGTCTACTGTCTTGACAATGCCGCCGTTATCATACCACATCCGCGCAATTTCAATGCTAGCCTGCAACAAACCGCCAGGATTTCCCCGCAAATCCAACACATAAGAATCAACTTTCTTAGTGTTCAAATCGCGGATGGCTCGTTGCATTTGGTCTGCGGCGTGGGCGCTAAATTCCCGCAAACGGATATAGCCAACGCGGCGATTCCCTTCTTGTCTGAGGGTATAACGTACCGTTGGCACCTCAATATTTGCCCTCGTCAGCTTGACATCAAAGGCATTTTGCGCCATCCGTCCCAGCCGTAGCTTAATAGGAGTACCCGCTTTGCCACGAATTAGCTTGGAGGCGTCATCCACTTTCATTTTGAGAGTGGGTTTGCCGTCAATTGCCAAAATTTCATCGCCTGCTTTGATCCCAGCTCTCAGTGCGGGAGAATTTTCTATGGCTTCGACAACAGTGAGCCGCTGAGTTTTTTGGCTTACTTCCATCCGAATCCCAATGCCAGAAACTTCCCCAGATGTTTGGCTAGTCAGGGCTTCAAACTGTTTGGGGTCCATGAACCGAGTGTAAGGATCTCCCAACTTTTGTAAAGCTTCGCGGATGGCAGTATAAGCTTCTTCACGAGAAGAATAGTCTTTGCTCAACAGGCTTTGTCTGGTTGCTTGCCAATCTTGTTGATTAAATTTAGCATCAACATATTCGTGATTCACCACTTGCCAGACTTGATCAACTATCGCTTTCGGGCTGTCTTGTAGGGCTAGAGCGGCACGGACATCACGAGTCCAGGCGGGACCGAACACAGACATCGTAGCAGTAGTGGCGATCGCTCCACCAATCAAGGCTACTTGAAGCGGCGAGTAACTTTTGGCAGATTGGTTCATGTATTATATCAGTTGGAATAATTGTGTTGTTGACAGTTTAACAATCAGGCCTTCGAGAAAATTTCAGTTTTTATACCCCAAACTCAGCTATGCTCCCTTGATCATTTTTATCGTTCAATGATGCCGAAAACACTCCATTATTAACAACCATTTCTCAGTTTGTTAGCTTTCTCCCGAAGCCTATACTCAATATGTGACACTTTGACTAGCGTCATGTTTGCACTTCTTGATTACTTTTATAAGATAGCACTTGGATGACTCAATTGCAGCACTGTTATACAGCTATTAAATCCGGTTTTCTTACCTAAGTCATGAAACGCAAATTTACCATCCAGTTATTAATTTCTATTCAAAGAAAATTTGCTAATCTGTGGCAATTGTTACAAAAACTAACTATTGGATTGTACTTTGTTCTGGGCGCTTGGCTGATTTTTACCACTATAACCTTAGTTTTTGCTTCTTCGCAGCCAGTAGATGCTTTCTTTGTACTTGGTGGCAGTATTAATCGAGAAATTTATGTTGCTCAACAAGCAAAACAATATCCGCAAACCCCAATTTTAATTTCTCATGGTTCCCCAGACCCTTGTATATGGTTAATTTTTCAGCCGGAATTAGCAGAGTTACAAAACGTTTGGTTAGAAAAGTGCGCGAATTCCACCTTTGAAAATTTCTATTATGGTATCCCGATTCTCCGGCGTTGGGGAGTGCATAAAGTCATGTTGATTACTTCGCCAAGTCACTTACCCAGAGCCAAATGGATGGCACAGATTCTTTTGGGCGCTCATGGGATTTGGGTAGAGTCAGAGATTGTTCAGGAGTTGGGTGTTCCTGGTAATCGTGAATCTTGGCCCAAAACTGGATTAGATTTAACACGCGGCCTATTTTGGGCGATTTTAAGTCAAATTATTCAACCGCAATGCTCAAATGTGACAAGACTTACCCAAGTAGATATGCAAGCTTGGGAGCATCAAGGTTTTCATTGTGAACACCAAGGGGGGTTGGGGAGATAACTAAACGGTGGTTGGATGGGAGCGATAATTATGGTGAATGAAGCGCTCGCTTTATCCTTAGGACTTACGCAGTGAAAACCTGAAACCTCGATCCTCCCTAACCCCCCTTTTTAAGGGGGTTGGGGGATCTATAAATGCGTAAGTCCTAATCCTGATAGAAACCTTGTGATATGCGATGTCTACGACGAGCTGCGCTAACGCAAATTCAATCTGATTTAGATTATTGTCTGCAAAGATTTGGTCATGAGCAAACACACATCCAAGTAGATTTGCAAGTAATTGATGCTGTTTGTGGCGATTTAATTAAATATTATCAACCACATAATATTCAGGTAATTATTCTTTCTGAGTATGGCATTACATTAGTACAGCACGGCGTAAATAAGCCACCCATTTGTAATCTCTGAAACCCTTGCTAAAACGTAATTACGAATTACGCGAAGCGGTACTAGTCTCCAAAGTAGTGGATTTGAACTGCATATTACAGGAAAATGCTTTAGATTGCTGTGCCGGAGGAATTGGAGTGAGAACTGCTCGATTTTGCTGCTAGCATTGCCTTTGCCGTTGCTGATCATTAAATTGCTTATATATATGTGAATGATCCGGCGTAAGTAAGTAGCTGAGAATAAATCAAAGTAGATTAAGTAATGTAAAAAATATTGAGATGTGTTCGTAGTGTTCGCGTAGCGTCTCGTAGAGAGGGCTACCCTGCTGGAACGCTTTGCGAACAGCCCTCAAATTAGGACTAAAGTCCTTACTACAAACCTTGAATTATTCACGCCGCTACTTACATCCCAAAGGTGCGATCGCTTTTAGAAGCGACTGAAGGCGTAGCCCAGGTATTGGATGGCGTGCGGTTTTTAAACGCCCTTTTAACTGTGGACCCCTACAGATCCTAAAAATACAAAACAAATTCCTGGAAATTCATAATCATATCGAGTATGCTTTATATGTGAACTCGTTATGACTATGAATTAGTTAGCTCTATCAGTAGGCACACGTTTACCTACTGAGTAAAATGTGCTTTTTCAATGCCAATAACTTAATGGAGAGCTTCTTCACCCATGACTGAACCCCAAAAATTGACAACTGCTGACGGTATTCCTGTTGCGGATAACCAGAACTCACTCACTGTTGGATCACGTGGACCTCTATTAATACAGGATTTCCACCTCATAGAAAAGCTAGCTCATTTCAACCGGGAACGTATTCCTGAGCGGGTTGTCCATGCCAAAGGTGCGGCTGCTCATGGTACTTTTACTGTTACCAATGACATCAGCCGCTACAGTAAAGCCAAACTTTTTTCTGAGATTGGCAAGGAAACTGAAGTCCTGCTGCGGTTTTCTACAGTCGGGGGAGAAAAAGGTTCAGCAGATGCCGAGCGTGACCCTAGAGGCTTTGCGATTAAGTTTTATACTGAAGAGGGCAACTGGGATATCACAGGCAACAATACTCCTGTTTTCTTTATTCGTGACCCGCTAAAATTTCCTGATTTCATCCATACCCAAAAGCGTAATCCTCAAACCAATTGCAAAGACCATAACGCAATGTGGGATTTCTGGTCACTCAGTCCAGAATCGCTCCACCAGGTGACGATCCTGTTTTCAGATCGGGGAATTCCGAAAAACTATCGACAGATGGATGGCTTTGGTAGCCACACCTTCAGTTTGATTAATGCTCAAGGCGATCGGGTCTGGACGAAATTTCACTTTAAGACTCTGCAAGGGCATCAAACCTTGACGAATGAGGAATCTGCCAAGATTAAGGGCGAAGATCCCGATCATGCGACTCGTGATTTATTTGAAGCGATCGCCCAAAAAGACTATCCAAAATGGCGGTTGTGTATTCAGGTAATGACAGAGGAGCAAGCTTCAAAACATCCAGATAATCCCTTTGACTTGACGAAAGTTTGGAAGCAAGGAGAATATCCCTTAATTGAAATTGGGATATTAGAGCTAAATCGGAACCCGGAGAATTATTTCGCCGAAGTTGAGCAAGCCGCTTTTAGTCCTAGTGCGGTAGTACCAGGTGTTAGTTTCTCTCCAGATAAAGTTCTGCAAGCTCGAATCTTTTCTTACCCAGATGCTCAACGGTATCGCTTGGGTGGTAACTATCAGCAACTACCCGTTAACCAGCCCAAATGTCCAGTGATGCATTATCAGCGAGATGGCTTTATGGCATCGGGGAACAACGGCGGTAGCGTTCCTAACTATGAACCCAATAGTGCTGAGGGTACGCCCAAAGAAAATCCAGCTTATGCAGAACCACCTAGTCATTTGGGCGATGTCACAGTTGATCGTTACAGTCATCGTGAAGGAAACGATGATTATACCCAAGCAGGTAATCTGTATCGGTTACTGACTCCTGAGCAACAGAAGCGTCTTGTTCAAAACATCGTCGGCAGCCTCAGTCAAGCTAGGCAGGACATCCAAATGCGCCAACTTTGCCACTTTTTCCGGGCAGATGTTTCTTATGGTCTTCTTGTAGCTAAGGGCTTAGGTACTTCAATTGATCCCTCAATGTTCAGCGCTACTGCTCAAGCAGTAAGTATCTAATAGCAGTGACGTACCTACACCGCCTGAGTACAGGTCGGTGTAGGCTTCTCAGAGACTCTTCAATGAAGACATAATCTGAGCTTTTAGATCGTGCGTCCCACGATTCTTTATGTTTAGAGAAGCATTTAGATCCCTGCACAAACTGACCGAGACGTTAAGTTGGCTTCAATCAGTTGGTTTATTAAAAACCTCTAAAATCTGTCGGCAAATCTGTTTGAGCTTATCCGCAATTTCACCAGAAGGCGCAGATGCGCCGATAATACTCCAGTTTTCTATCGTAGAAAGTCGCCAAGCTTCGCCGCGATGATCAAATCCAGCTACCTCCACGCCGATTGCCCGCCGGGAATTATTGATGGGATCTTGATAAAATCGGATTTGAATTAAAATACTGCGACTTCGCCAAGATTTGCTGATACCAGGAAAGTGAAAGCCAATATCTATAGAATCTGGATCGACTAACTCCCTGGTTTCTGGGTCATTCTTCCAGGGTTTGAGATCAGATTTGGCATCAGGAAACTCGAATTTGAACAAATTAACCACCGTAGCAATGTTGCTGGCGAGTTCAAGGTTCGTTGCCTGTTCAGCTGCGTTCACTAAAAAACACTCCTATATTGCGTCGGCATCTTTGGGGATGTGAAGACAGAAAAACCGCCAGAAGGCTTATATTATTGGTGCTTCAGCTTATCAAAGACCTTTGAGATTTAGCAACTTAAATCATCCTTCTCTAACAATCCTGGTAACTAACAGATGCCAAAAATCGCTTCTTGTTTGGGACTGGCTAACATCTATTAAGTAATTATACTTAAAAATTCTTCAAAAGCAGATGAAATTCTGCCCTTTATAAAAAATATCAAGATTTTCTGCAAAATCCTTGGCTGACAAGAAGGATAAATTGCGCTAGCGATCTAAAATGACACTGGTAATCGGTAAACAAAATGTATGGTGCGTCAACGCTCGGTTTTTTCATTTTTTCTAGTATTATTGACCACATTCCTCTTTAGTTGTGGCGGTCCTGGTGTGGCGGTGGCACCTCCGACTTATACAGCAACGGAACTTGAAAGAATTCAGGCATATATTCCTGAAATTCAGGCTGTGCGCGATCGCTCTCAAGAGTTGAAAACCCTGATCCAAAGAGGTGATTGGATTAATGTGCGTAACTTTATACATGGTCCGATAACAGAAGCAAGGCTGAACCTGACTTATGTCACTCCCAACCTTCTACCCAAAGACCAACCCACAGCACGTCAAATAACGCGAGATTTCTTTAACCACCTAGTTAAACTTGATAAAGCTACTAGTGCTAGCAATCCTCAAATTGCCTTGACTAACTCCCAAGCTGCTTTCGCAGACGTTGACAAATTCCTCCAGCTGCTTCCTAAAGCAGAAGAGAGTTAGGAGTTAGGAGTTAGGAGTTAGGAATTTTAACTTCTCACTTTTAACTTCTAAACCACGTCTATCTTGAAACCTGTAGTTCTTCTGTGATCAAAAGGATTTGCCCTCATCCCCCAGCCCCTTCTCCCAGATTTGGGAGAAGGGGAGCCAGAATTTCAAAGTCCCTCTCCCATATCTGGGAGAGGGATTTAGGGTGAGGGCGAAAACTACGGTTCTCAACTTAGATGAGTTTAACTTCTCACTTCTAACTTTAAGCACAAGTCATGAATGTAGTTATTATCGGTTGTGGTGTAGTTGGGGCTGCGATCGCCTATGAATTAAGTCTAGTTAAAGGGCTAAAAATCACAGTTTTTGACCGACAACCACCAGCACAAGCTGCCACGGGCGCTGCACTTGGCGTTTTGATGGGCGCAATCAGCCGAAAAATCAAGGGCAAAGCTTGGCAGATGCGACAAACTAGCATCCAACGCTATGAAACCTTGATTCCTGAACTAGAAACTTTAACTGGTCGCAAAATCCCTTTTAATCGTCAGGGAATTCTCATGCTTTTATCTGATTTTTCCCCTTCTTTAGAGGGGATTTCAGCATGGGAGAAACTGGTAGAAATTCGCCACTCTCAAGGCTGGCATTTAGAAATTTGGGATACGGCTAAACTCCAGAATATCTGTCCTCAAATTAATCACGAAAAAATTACTGGCGCTGTCTATTCTCCTCAAGATCGTCAACTTGATCCAACTGCCCTCACATTAGCTTTAGTTGAGGCTGCCCAGCAAAATGGTGTGACTTTTAAATTTGGTGTCGCTGTTTTGGATACCCCAACCTCAACACCTGAATCTTCCCTCGAATTTTGTGAGCAACTTGAGACTACAGAAGGAAAAATAGCCGCAGATTCGTTTGTAATCGCCGCCGGACTAGGTTCAACACCACTGACGGCAAAATTAAAGCAGATGGTTGATATTCGCCCCGTACTTGGGCAAGCGTTGCAATTACGTGTGGGGCATCGATTAGGGAATCCCGACTTCCAGCCAGCGATAACGGGTAACGATGTCCATATTGTTCCTGTGGGCGGTGGAGATTATTGGGTGGGTGCAACAGTGGAATTTCTCAGCAATGGTTATGAAATACCGCCAAATCAAGAACTGCTGGAATCTGTTAGAGAACAAGCGATCGCATTTTGGCCAGAGTTAGCCACAGCAACGATTGTCCGCACTTGGTCGGGGTTACGTCCCCGTCCTGAAGGACGCCCAGCCCCAGTTATTGGTAAGTTGCCAGGGTTTACTAACGTCCTTCTCGCTACCGGACACTATCGCAACGGTGTTTTACTAGCACCCGCTACAGCTTATGCAATTCGTGAGATGATTATTTCTCAGGGAGTAGGGAGTGGGGAGATGAGGGAGTAGGGGAGATGAGGGAGATGAGGGGGACAAGGGGGACAAGGGGGACAAGAAGAATAATCCATGCCCAATGCGCCATGCCCAATACTTCTCTTCTTAGGCTACGCCAACGACTTCTCTACGAGACGCTACGCGAACGCTCAGTACAAGTGCCCCATGCCCAATGCTCAATCTATAGGAAAATAGCGTGTCAATAACAGAACATAAAATCAATGTAGATTCACTGGAATGGTTTTATCGGGAATCTTTACCAATCGGCAGAACTGATTTAGCGCCTGTGTTGTTGCTACACGGGTTAGTTTCACAAAGTTATAGTTGGCGTAATATTATACCCACTCTAGCGAATCAGGGGACAAGAGCGATCGCTCCTGATTGGATTGGTTATGGCTTTTCTGCAAAACCAGAAAAACGAGATTTTGCTTATACTCCCGATGCTTTTATCACAGCTTTAGAAGGATTTATTAAAGCGTTAGAACTTGAACATTTTTCTTTAGTTGTACAAGGGTTTTTAGGTTCAGTAGGATTACAATATGCCTTGCGTCATCCAGAACAAATTGCTAATTTAGCTATCTTAAATACACCAATTTCAACTGCTGCAAAATTACCCTGGAAAATTAAACAAATGGGTTTACCTTTGGCAGGTGAAGTAATTACCCAAGATCCGCTTTTGGTTGACCGGACGCTAGAAGGTGGAAGCCGTTATCGTATAGAAGATAAGGATTTAGATATTTATCGAAAACCATTTTTGAAAACTTCTGCATCTGGTCGAAGTCTCTTAGCAAGTATTCGCAATTTGCAGCTTGATTCAGCAATGACAGAAATCCAATCTGGCTTTAAAGAATGGCAACAACCAATTCTGATTCAATGGGGTATGATTGACCCTTGGCTACCTGTAGAAATTGCCCAAAATTTTGCAAATTCCGTACCCAATACCGAATTAATAAAACTTAATAACGTCGGACATTATCCTCAAGAACACTACCACGAAGCGATTTTAGAAGACCTTTTACCCTTTTTGCGTCGTAAAGATGCTCATTGACAATCTAAGCTCTTACGTATACAACTTGCATTGTTAGGGCGGGCAAGATGCCCACCCCACAATCATACTGAAAAAATAATTAGTGCAAATTAAAGGTGCAACAGCTTACCTATAGGAAAAATCGATATTATAAAGATGAATTTATTTTTTAACACAGATAAACATCTGTGTTAAAAAATGAATTTGGGATTTTTGCTAGATTGATAAATGTTATCCCCGCCTGCATTTGTGAACTTTTTATTACCACTAAAAATGTATCACAACCACAAGTAAAGGAGATTAGGACTCATGGCTTATTCATGGTTTAAAGCATTTCATATTGTCGGATTTGTAGTTTGGTTCGCTGGTTTGTTCTACTTAGTACGTCTTTTTATCTATCACGTTGAAGCGAACCTTGAACCTGAACCAGCGCGAACGATACTGAAAAATCAGTATCAAATAATGGAAAAGCGCCTCTACTATATCATCACTAACCCAGGAATGTTTGTGACGATCGCAATGGCTATCGGTTTGTTAACCACTGAACCGGATATTTTAAAAGAGGGTTGGTTGCATATCAAACTGCTGTTTGTGGCTATTTTAATTGGCTATCATCATTACTGCGCTCGGCTAATGAAGAAATTAGCAGTAGATGAATGTGGCTGGAATAGTCAGCAATTACGTGCTTTAAATGAAGCACCTACAGTTATGTTAGTAGCGATCGTGTTGCTGGCTGTGTTTAAGAATAATCTACCTACGGATATCACTGTCTGGGGCATTTTTGCAATGATTATTTTCATGGCAGTAACTATTCAACTTTACGCCAAAAAACGCAGGCAAGATAAAGAGAAGCTGACGGCAGAGATAGGGCAACCACAAGAACAAAGTTAGACTAGTTCCCGGTGCGAAACTCAGAAGGCTCATTCTATAAAGCCTAAAAACCAAGGTTTTAGTTCCTGGAAACATCTTAAATCCGTATCCTTATTTTTTGGAAATTTAGTTTCGCACCAAGAACTAGACTAAATTGGGGCCTCACACAAAGTACGACAGCACAACTGTGCATTAGTGTCAACTTAAGCCAAAACAATTTTCAAACCTTGTTTATTGGCTGTGACTGCTCCTAAAAAGTCAGTCTCTCCAGTCTTTGCTAATTCTTGAAATTTTCTGAGAGATATCACAGAAACAGGGCCAAATTTCCCATCGGCTGGAGGTTCTAGCAAACTTAAGCTGATTAACAATATCTGAATCTGAGGAGCCAAGTCTGCGTCATCAGCGATCGCAAAAAGCCAGCCTTTCACCTCCAAGGTCATTGAAGGGCTAGCGAATCACCAATGACCTAGACAATTGCAAATCCCTCAAAGCGTGGGCTAGAGAGGGATTTTGGGTATTGGGTTTTTCGACTGCTAGGTTAAATTACTTGCTTTCTCAACTGCTTGCTTTAACTCTTCAAAGGTAATACTACCGTCTTCGTCTGAATCATACCGTACTAGTAACTCCTGGGGGCTACTGGTATTTGTTTCTGATGAGATGATTGCACTTGAGCCAGGACTTAAAAAAAGCTCATTAATGGACACTTTGCCGTCTTGATCGCGATCTAAGGTATTAAAAAGAGATTGAAGCTCTTGCTCGGTTGCCATAAGTTTCTATCTGAATTAATTTTTTAATTTAATAATATATCAAAATTAAACACCAATTATATCCTTAGACGTAGAAACGGGTATCGCTGAGGCTTAGATCAGGTGTAGGCTGTGATATAGGGTCTAGAGTTGGGACAATGAAAATCAATCGGCACGGTCGAGCCAAAGTTCTCACTCAACAAGAGATACAGCTAATTTTCCGCTATACCTGCCCCACGACCACCGCCAAAATTTACTGGTTAGGTTAGGCGATGTAAGACGGTCTGAGACTGCGGTTGCTGTTTGACCCTAGAATCCCCCGAATTTAATGAAGTGGATTCGGGGGAGTATGTCAAGGATGAGTATCTTTTCCATCCCAACAGACTAAGGTAGGTGTAGCTATAGTTTTAGTTTGGTAAGCATTTTTGACACCAACCCAGTTACTAGCAATTGGCATTCGCCAACCAGTTCCAAAGGCGCGATCGGTGATTTTTAAACCGGGGGGTGCTTGTCGCCGTTTAAATTCAGCCCGCGCTACCATTTGGATTACTCGGTTTACAATCACCGGATCGTGACCAGCTGTAACAATTTGCACTGCTGATTGGTGATTATGAATCAGGCGTTGCAAGATATCGTCCAAAATTTCGTAGGGCGGTAGAGAGTCTTGATCAACTTGACCTGGTTTGAGTTCAGCGCTAGGTGGTTTAGTCAAGACATTTTGCGGGATGATTTCATTATTGCGATTTAACCATTGGCAAAGTGAATAAACGCGGGTTTTAGGAACATCTGCAATTACCGCTAATCCGCCATTCATATCACCGTAGAGAGTACAGTAACCGACAGCCATTTCTGACTTGTTACCGGTAGATAAAAGGAGATAGCCAAATTTATTAGCGATCGCCATTAATAAATTACCGCGAATCCGAGATTGTATATTCTCCTCTGCCAGTCCAAACTCTGTACCTGCAAACAAATCGCCTAAAGTTTGATCAAAGCCTTGCATTAACTTCCCAATTGGTAAAAGATTAGTCTTAATCCCCAAATTTTCGGCTAATGCCTCAGCATCACTAATGGAATGCTCAGAACTGTAAGGGGAAGGCATGAGAAGACCGAGGACATTTTCTTTACCAAGTGCAGCAGTTGCGATCGCAGCTACTATTGCCGAGTCAATCCCCCCACTTAAACCCAACACTACTTTAGAAAAGCGGCATTTACGAGCGTAATCTCGGACTCCCAAAACCAAAGCTTGCCAAATTTCTTCATCTTCCGATTCATACACAGCTGCTACAGAACCTAACTGTAAATCTCGTTGCGCTTCGTCAAATTCGACCACCACTAAATCTGTGTCAAAGCCACGGGCGCGACACATAATTTCACCTTGACGATTTAAGGCAAAACTACGCCCATCAAAAATTAAGTCATCATTTCCGCCAACCTGATTAGCATAAATAATCGGTTGTTGAAAACGCACTGCACTATACTTAAGAATGGTTTCTCGAAACTGCTGCTTGCTGAAACTGTAGGGTGAAGCAGACAAATTTACAATCAAATCTACACCGAGAATTGCTAAGTCAGCAATTGGATTCACTGTATAACTACGTTTGCCCCAAAATTCCTCATCGTTCCATAAATCTTCGCAAATAGTTACGCCAATATGGATATTATCTAGACTAAAATAATTAGCCTGTAATCCTGGTTCAAAGTAGCGACGTTCATCAAATACATCGTAAGTAGGCAAAAGTCGCTTGTGAAAAAGTTGCTTCACCTTGCCATTCTCTAATAAAGCTATACTGTTAAATAAAGTTTTACCGCCACTAATAGACGCTTTCAGGTTCTGTTCAACAGTTCCTACCAACACAGCTAAATTTGGTGGTAAATCTTGGGCTAACTTCTGTAAAGTGATGCCCATCGCTGACACAAAACTAGGATTTAGTAATAAATCTCTTGGTGGATAGCCACACAAAGAAAGTTCTGGTGTCAACAACAAACGCGCACCGCTAGATGCTGCTCGTTGTGCCGCCTCCAGGATTTTTTGGGCATTCAAAAGCAAATCACCAATTGTCGGATTAATTTGAGCGATCGCAATTTTCATTGTATTTAGTCATTAGTCATTGGTCACTTGTACTGAGCGTTGCCGTTGGCGCAGCCTCTCGTAGAAAAGTATTGGTCATTGGTAAATGCTCAAAATAACTTATTCTGGACTCTGCGTAACAATTACTTAAATAAACACTAAAGGTTTATCTTTTAAGGGAGCAAAAGCTTCAGCGTCAAACTTATACAAACTAGCTGGACGACCGGCTCCCCGTGATACCTTAATTCCGGTATCGCATAAAAAACCTAACTTGAGTAGACGCGCTCGAAAATTAGAATAATCGGAAAAATTGTCACCTAGAACTGTGGCGTATAACTGATATAAATCATTTAATGTGAACATCTCTGGCAAGACTTCAAAAGCCACCGGACTATACTCTAATTTATTTCGCAACCGCCTGTGTCCATAGGCCAGAATTTCATTATGGTCAAAAGCTAATTGCGGCACTTCTTTTACCGGATACCAAGCTATACCAGTCATGCGATCAGCAATCAATTCGGCTTCCTCAAATCGCACTAGGGCAAAATAACTAACTGATAGATAACGTACATTATAACTATCGGTTGCTTCCCGTGGATCGCGATTCGGCCCGCCAAAGGTATACAGTTGTTCTAAATAGAGATTGTTGACCTTAATTTTCTCTGCCATAATGCGATAGGCGGCATCTTCTAATGACTCTCCTGGACGCACCAAAGTACCGGGAAGACTCCAATGATTTAAAAATGGTTCTTGCTGTCGCATTACTAGTAGAACTAACAGCCGATTTTGGGCAGTATCTACAGAAAAAATTACATTATCAACACCAACCTTGAAATCGGCCAAAGGTTGTTGGTTTAGCGGAGTTGGTATCTTTTTTGGAAAATGTCCTGGCATTCGTACAAATGCTCTCGATTAATATAGGCAACTACAGGGGCTGTGAGGGCTTGGGGATCTCTATGTTCGCGGTAGGCTGTTGAGGAAACATCTAGACCAGTCAGACTAGCGATCGCAATCTTCCCTCCCAGCTTCTGCACTACCTCTGAACTAGATTCATCTATTGCATATCCCGGTCGCGGCACGATCAATAGTTGCACTTCCTGTAACAAATCTTCAATGCGATACCAACGTGGTAGTTGACTCAGTAAATCTGAACCAATAATCAACGTCAATTCAGCGTCCTCGCCCCAAGTAAGCTTCGCTTTTTCCACTGTTTCCAGTGTTCTAAAGCTACTCAATTCTTGTTCCAAAGCAATATTATGCCGTGGTGCGTCTATATCCGCAATCAACAGTTGCAGCATTGCCGCCCGATGTTCTAAGGGTGTTTGATGGGACTTAAATGGATTATCTGCTGCCCAAACCGCTACCCAATCATAACGCTTAGACAACCAACTCAGAATTTTTTGATGTCCCGCAGTTGGTGGATCGGCACTAGTTCCAAACAAAGCAATTCTCATACTAATTCGTAATTCGTAATTAAGACAGACTGAAAAAGTACTTTTATCTGTGTGTTCTCTGTGCCTCTGCGGTAGCCTACGGCAAGCCGCTGCTGCGTCTACGTTTTTCAGTTTCCGCTGTCAATTCTTGCAGTGCGGCAGAAATCTCCACCTGCACTCCTACAGGATGATCCAAACGCCGTGTTTCCTGTGGCAAACTGGCTACTGAGGCGGCGGTACGCTGACGAATTGTTGCCAACGACTCCAACGGCTGCACCCGTTCACCTTCTTGCACTACCAACTGCAACAAAGGTTCTTCTTCCAGAGGAATTTCACCTAAAAGTCCCAACCTGTCTGCTTTTACCTTACCTCCGGTAAACGAGCGAAAAATCTGCTTGCGCCCTGGATAAGTAACCTTACCACTCGACTGTTTCATCACTGGGATGCCATCTATGTCCACGAGTTTATAAACTCCATTTACAGGCGAACCTGTAACTAATCGCGTTCCCAATCCGTAACCATCAATCTGGGCCCCAGCAGCTTTTAATCTGGCAATTTCCCACTCATCTAAGTCGCCACTAGCAAAAATTGGCACACCGGGAAGGAGCGAGCGCACCTGTTTTGATAAGGTAACTAAATCTCCTGAATCCAATCTCACTCCTGTTAATTGCATTTCCCCGGAATTGACTTTTTGGGCTAATCGCTGGGCAGCAATAATGGTATCATAAGTATCAATCAGCAATGGCGCACCCGGAAAATATTGATGAAATGCACTAAAAGCTTGTTCCTCAGTGCCTTCTATTGCTGACAACGCCATAACCAGGGCGTGTGCCATTGTACCACTTGGCTTTTGTCCCAGTTGT
Organism: Nostoc sp.; assembly: GCF_054880495.1. NCBI lineage: Bacteria > Bacillati > Cyanobacteriota > Cyanophyceae > Nostocales > Nostocaceae > Nostoc > Nostoc sp. The sequence goes on along the minus strand of NZ_JBTYKD010000008.1, from coordinate 4,915 downwards.
AGCGCTGCTAACACATTGGAAGTGGAATCTAGCCCACCTGCCAAGGCAGCCCGTGCCGCCCACAAGGAAGCCTGGGGACTAAATGCTCGTCGTGTCCCAAATTCTAAAAGTGTTGCTTTCTCCCCCGCTACATCTCGCAACCGTGCTGCTTTTGTGGCAATTAAAGTCTGGTAATTAATCGTATTTAGCAGGTAAGTTTCCACTAGTTGCGCTTGCCAAAGGGGTGCTTCCACCCGCAACAGTGGTTGATTGGCAAAGACGGCTGTCCCCTCCGGTACTGCCCAAACATCACCCGTAAACTTTCCCTGGGCTAAAAGTGACCAAAAGCGATCGCTTGCTTGATCAAAAATTCCCGTTGCCTGTAATGCCGCAATTTGCGAGGAACTAAAGTGGAATTTCGCCAAATATTCCAATGCCTGCGTCAGCCCCATTGCAATTAAATAACCAAAACCCTCTGGCAATCGCCTCACAGTCAACTCAAAGCTTGCCCGTCGGTGTTCTATACCTTCGCCTGTGTAACAAACTGCCATCGTCAACTGATAAAGGTCTGTCAGTAAGCTGTAGTCATCCGCAGAGAAGTTTAGTTCCTGGCTTTGCTGTTTATGTACATAGTCCAAATCTGGCAAAAGAGTTGTCATTCCAGAGCTTCCTTACAAGATGCTTCTGCTATTTATGGTAATATCTACCATAAATAATGTCAACTCCCGGCAAGGATATTTTCTGAGATTGCCGTAGAACAGGAGATTTATAGGCAAATTAATACTAACTTTATCAATAATTTAATATTTATTAATAGTAATAATCTGAATTGGACAGGCGGCTAATGAAAGAAAATAATATCCTGGTAAGTCTAGTTTTTTTCCTAAACTGGGGTTGGAGAAATAACTATGTTAGGATTAGAATCAGTGAGAAAAATTGGACTTTTTGAAAAGCTAAAGTATTGCGAAGTTATCTGAATAAACATTGCGTATAATCTCGATATATTGAGAATTTGAGCTAGTCAAGAATATCCGCATTAGAGTATAGGTATCGCAATTAAAGCGACTCAAAAATAAGGAGTCCAATATTATGGCTATTTCCAGAATCATTGCGAACATAACCCAGTATATTTCTGAAGCGGCAATGCGGATTTTTGGGCCGAATGATGATGCTTATCCTAGTATTGGTGTACAACCTTTTACAGGTGATCCTTACAATAAGCGTAAAGATGATAATTCGTAGGTGCTGAATATCAGAATCCAACTTGAATAATTATAAGGATAGTGAGACTTAAATCTTTGTCTACTAAGGCTTTTATCTGAAAAATTTTTCAATAATCAAACTGGAGTCCTAAGTAAGTGGGCGTGAATAATTAAAGGTTTGTTTTAAGTAGCTAAAGCTGTTTAAAACGAGCGAATTTAATTAAATTCAAATTGTGTAACATAGTTTGATTTATTCTTGTCCACTTACTTAATATAGCAATCCTATTTGATTTACTTTCCACCGAGAGGCTCAGAACCCCGACTTCTTCAAGAAGTCGGGGTTCTGATTGTTCATTTGCAATTAAAAATATGAATTTTACGAATTATATTAACTTGACTTCTCAGCATTAGACGTAGGTTGGGTGGAGCGGAGCGCAACCCAACTGATTATCAGGATGTTGGGTTACGCAAAGCCTCCACCCAACCTACAAGCTTCTTCAAGAAGTCGGGGTTCTCGTTGTTCATTTGCAATTAAAAATATGAATTTTACGAATTATATTACAGCAGTTTTCATGTATTTGAACCACATGTATCGTAGGGGCACAGCATTGCCCATTGGTGTCAACTTAAGCAAAAAGCAGGCAGAAGATGTAATCTAAGAACATCTGGTTTGATGTGATTAGTGATACATCATGAGTACAAAACGTCCAGCGCGAAAAGGCAACCCGGACCTGCGTCAACAAAAACATGTGCCAGCACCGCCCATAGAACAAATCGAGAAACAGATATTTTCATTGCTATCTCCTGGAAGCTTTAAACCCCTGAAATTCTATTCAGACAAAGAAGAACAGAAGAAAAAACTTCGAGATAGAATATTGACCCTACCGGTGATGATGGCGATCGTTATAGGGTTAGTATATCGGCAGATTCCAGGATTAAGAGAATTACAAAGGGTCTTAAGTGAAGAAGGACTGTTATGGGTGGGTCAGATAGAAGTAAGTACACAAGCAATATCAAAAAGATTGCAAAAACTACCAATAGAATTATTTGTACAAATTTTTGAGCAAGTCATGGCAAGAATCAGTGTGCAATCACAAAATGCGGCAGTGCCAGTCAATTGGCAGTGGAAGATGCTTTTTTGCTCACAAAAAGGCTTTTAGGATTAGCTTATATTTGGGTTGGCGACAAGAATGGCGTACAAATCCAAATTTTGGCAACCTGGATTTTTTATGCTGTTGTCAATCAATTATGTATTGATGTTGCGAGCGCTCTCAACCAACCAAAAGAGCGAATTTCTACAGAAATGGTGTTTCGCGGTTTATACCATTTTTCCCAAGCTATCCTACGTGGTGATGCCAGTGATGCTGTTCCTTATTTTGTGGAACGTCAAAAGCTGTTTGGATTAGTCAAAGCAAGGCGTAAGCGTCATCGAGAGATTGACGCTTACACCCAACAAATTTGGGTTTTATCTTCTTAAGTTGACACCAATGAGCTTTTTCTGTGCCCCTACCGCGTGGTCTATTTACCTGAAAATAGCTGTAAGTAAGTAGGCGTGAATAATTAAAGGTTTGTAGTGAGTTAGTGCGCTGATGGAGGAAACCCCATCAGCGCACTAACGTTAGCGAGTCTTGTCTACGCCACGCTATTCGCTAAGGAATAAAAATTAAATAAGATACAATTTATGTCCCTGGCTTACCTCACCCTCAATCCCTCTCCTTATAAAGGAGAGGGAAGCTAGAGACAGGATGAAGTATTTGCATTTTATTTAATCCACGTTCCTAAGGAGCGTGAAGTTCTTCCAACTCCTTTTATATTTCAGTCTTCTATGATTAGCTGGTATGATTTGAGCCGACATCTTAAAGTACCAACAACATTAATCACAATTTCACTGATAGCTGATAGCTAATTATGGTAGTTGTAGCAATTCTAGCGGCGGGACGCGGCACACGGATGAAATCACGCTTACCCAAGATTTTACATTCTTTGGGTGGGCGATCGCTATTACAAAGAGTTCTCGAAAGTGTAGAACCACTTTTGCCCTCACGGCGAATCGTGATTGTCGGATATCAATCCGAGGAAGTGAAAGCCGCTATGCATTCAATTCCCAGTTTGGAGTTTGTCGAACAAACTGTGCAATTGGGGACAGGTCATGCCATCCAGCAATTACTTCCTCACTTGGAAGATTACACTGGAGATTTACTGGTACTTAATGGCGATTTACCGTTAATACGCACCCAAACCCTCCAGCAGATGTTACAAACTCACGCCCGAAATCAAAACGCCGCCACTATTCTCACGTCGCACCTATCCGACCCCACAGGCTACGGGCGAGTTTTTTGTAACGATGAAAATATTGTGCAGCAAATGGTCGAACATAAGGATTGTACTGCTGCCCAAAGACAAAATCACCGGATTAACGCTGGAGTTTACTGCTTTCGCTGGCAAGATTTGGCAAAGGTGCTGCCCCATCTACAGGCAAATAATGCCCAAAAAGAATACTATCTCACCGATGCCGTGACTCAGGTGGGACAAGTGATGGCAGTGGATGTGGAAGATTACCAAGAAATTCTCGGCATCAACGATCGCCTGCAATTGGCAACAGCCTACGAGATTTTGCAAAAACGAGTCAAGGAAAAATGGATGCTGGCGGGTGTCACCCTCATCGATCCTACAAGCATCACCATTGATGAAACAGTGGAATTACAGCCGGATGTAATTATTGAACCCCAAACTCACCTGCGAGGAAATACGGTGATTAAAACCGGAAGTCACATTGGGCCGGGAAGTTTAATTGAAAATAGCCAGTTGAGTGAAAACGTCACGGTGCAGTATTCTGTGGTAACAAATAGCACTGTGCAAGCTGGAAGCCGAATTGGCCCTTATGCCCATTTGCGCGGTCAGGTACAGGTAGGCGCTGGTTGCCGTGTGGGGAATTTTGTGGAATTGAAAAATACGCAATTAGGCGATCGCACGAATGCAGCACATTTATCGTATATAGGTGATAGCGTTGTCGGCAATCAGGTGAACATTGGTGGCGGTACAATTACTGCCAATTATGACGGCGTGAAGAAACATCGTACCAAAATAGGCGATCGGACTAAGACTGGTGCCAATAGCGTTTTAGTGGCTCCAATTACTTTGGGTGATGATGTCTACGTGGCTGCTGGTTCGACGATCACAGAAGATGTTCCTAATGATTCTCTAGCGATCGCGCGTAGTCGTCAAGTGGTGAAATTAGGTTGGCGGAGGAAGAGTCAATAAAAAACTCCACCCACTCAAGGGAATTGAGTTTTTGGGCATGGGGAATGGGGCATGGGGAAGAAGTTACCTGTTTGGCCCATGCCCTATGCGCCAAGGGTTGGGGCGGCTATGCCTTTCCACCCACTCAAGGGAATTGAGTTTCCCGCCGCTTTCAATAAAGCGATAATTAAATCATCAGATTAGCTGATTTAACTAAGCGCCTTAGAGAATCCGTTTCTGGATTGCTTAAGAATCCCCATCTGCCTATGCGCTGAGGAGTATCAATAATCGCTGTTTCTACAATTAATTCAACAATAGCCAATCAATTCACTATCATTCCATTCCAAAGTATCGCCAATTTTTTCGCCGTCGTGATAGGCTGCGAGTAAGATTTCGCTAGTTTTACCCCAAGCGATCGCTCCACTGACATCTAAGGCGATCGCTCCCAAATCCCGTTTGTTTTGGTGCGCTTCCCCAAGCGATCGCTGCATCGC
>NZ_JBTYKD010000007.1:0-7146 GCF_054880495.1 Nostoc sp. | reverse complement strand
TGCCCAAGGGATAAAGGGGATTGTAGTTTCCCCAGTGAAGGTAAAACTTCCTAAGTAAAAGTTGTTAGATATTTGTCTACATTTTTTACAACTATTAACCTAAAATCTTAATCGCCTCCTATTGACCGAAACAGAAAAGGATATAAGCCTCTAAATTTATTTATGGAGAAGAAAAATGTATTCCGAGACGCGCAGGGCGTTCGCCCTTGGCGTCTCCTAGATAGAAATACAGCGTCCTTATGACAGAGCAAATAAATTTATTTATGGGGATTATTAATTTGGAATTTGGAGCGTTCGCTCTTGGTGTCTGGTAGAGAAGCGACGTGACTAATCACGTTTTTCTAACCTTCTAAAAACGTTCAGAACCAGAAAAGTCAGCAGAACACCAATTAATCCCAACTCCCACAAACCACAGCCGGCAGCAATTCCCAAAGCAGCCGAAACCCAAATAGCTGCTGCTGATGTCAGTCCGTGAATTTCAAGTTGCTGTGATTGCTGAGAAGATTGGCGTACAATTTCTCCAGCACCAAGAAATCCCACACCGGCTGCAATCCCCTGAATCACGCGGCTAAGTGCATCATGACTAAACTGTAATTCACCCGTTTGGATAATTATGAGAGTAAAAATCGCTGAACCTAAACTCACGAGTATATGAGTTCTTAAACCCGCTGGTTTGTGCCTAATTTGGCGTTCTAAGCCGATAATTGCTCCAATAAGCAATGCAAAGCATAGCCTGAAGGTGATGTTTAGCCAATCATTAGTTGCAAGGTAGTAAGTGTTTGGCAATGCTTAGTCTGGTATAGAGAGTTTTATATACTAGCACAGCACGGCATAAATCCAGCTAAGATTTAAATTAACGAGACTTGGGATTTGTTAAAGTTAGGCAAACCTCTGTCATAGTGTACTAGGTTAATTAGTAATATTTAAATTATGACAATGATCAGAATCTGGGCAAACGATATGAATTTTAACTTTATTAAATAGTTTTTTGTCTATTTAAAATAAATAATGTAAAAAATTTTACCTCATATTGCGAGATTTAACTCATACACTCAATAATTAAATATGATCCCGCTAACAAATTGAGTGGACAAACTCTACTGGCTAGACCAAATTAAACTACAAGACCGTGCCAAAGTAGGTGACAAAGCATTTTACTTGAGCAGAATCATGCAGCGTGGCTATCCGGTGGTGCCTGGTTTTGTCGTTTCGGCAGAAGTTTTACGACAATTTCTCGAAAATCTCAATAGTTCAGAGTCATTAGTGGCTGACTTACCCCATTCTTCGTTACACCTAGATGTAGCTAATTGGCGTCAACTTCAGCAGGTAGCTGGTCGCTTGCGCCAAGAAATTCTGACTGCGACTGTGCCACAGCAATGGGTGAGTACAATTTTCCAAGCAGCTAGAAAATGGCAAACTGGCTGTTTGATTCTTCGACCTACCTTGGCAGTATCAACTGCTACCCCAGGTCTGAAGAATATATCTGGCTTGTTGGAGTCGGTGTTTTGCCAGTGCGAACCCGAAGCGATCGCAAAAGCGTTAAAGCGTACCTGGAGCCAGATATTTCGGGCTAGAAGTTTCCTATATTGGCAGCGAGCCGGAATTAACCTCCAACAAATTAATCTCGCAGTTTTGGTGCAACCTGTTGAGAATGCGATCGCCAGTGGTTTGCTTAAAGCCAACTCCTCTGGGTGGGAAATTGAAGCTACTTGGGGATTAGGAATTGCGATCGCTCAAGGCGAAGTCCAGCCAGATGTCTACTACATTCAACAAGAAACTGGGGTTGTGTTTAAGCAACAACTGGGCAATAAAATGCTGGCTTATGGTGTTGATGATCCCGCGCTTGGAGCTTTTTCGCAAGCGATGCCCAAGTCAGTGTTAACACCAGATCATACTTGCCTGAGTACTTACTTAATTGAGTCAGCCGAACAAAAACAGTATGCCTTACAAGAAGAATACTTACAACAAATAATTTCTCTGGGAACTCAATTGGTGAGTGAACTAGGTAAAACTTTTACGATGAAATGGACTATCACTGGGCAAGCTACATCTGCCAAGCTCTACATAACACAAGTTAACTCTCCCCAATCTGTAATTCCCCACGGACACTTCATTCGGGGACTAGGGGCAGCAGGGGGACGTGTTGTGGCAACTGCCCTAGTAATTAATAATCCCCAACATAAACCCGAACAACTACCCAAGGGAGTGATTTTAGTAATAAGTGCGATCGCACCTGATTGGTTGCCATTACTGCAACAAGTTGCTGGTATTATCACCGAACAAGGCGGATTAACCAGCCACGCTGCCATTCTAGCCAGAGAATTAAGTATTGCCGCAGTAGTGAATGCAACATCAGCGACCAGCTTAATCCAAACTGGCGAAGGACTGTTGCTTGATGGCGACAGAGGAGAAGTTTATCGGCTCAAAGGAGACTCAAAGGAGGAGATGGAGAAATGGGGAGAGAAAAATCTTCTTTTCCCCCATCGCCCCAACCCGAAAGCGCCCCCTCCTCCTCTTACTTCTCATCTACCGATGATTGCTACCCAACTGCTGGTTAACTTGAGTCAGTCGAGTTTAATAGAACAAGTGCAAAGCTTACCTGTAGATGGGGTGGGATTGTTGCGATCAGAATTGATGATACTAAATATATTATCCGGGCAACATCCCAATAGTTGGATTTTAGCCGGACGTCAGGCTGAATTGTTAGAGTTATGGTCTGAGCAGATTATGCAGTTTGCCCGTGCTTTTGCACCAAGACCAGTTTTTTATCGTTCTTTAGATTGGCCGCAAGATTTAAGATCATTGAGTGATAGTTTACAATCTTCAGCACAGTCGATGTTGGGTGAACGTGGCACTTTTAGCTATTTACAAAATCCCGCAGTATTTGAGTTGGAACTGAAAGCTTTAGCGAGTGTACAGCAAGCTGGTTACAGCAATGTCAACCTAATGTTGCCCTTTGTGCGGACTGTGGAAGAATTTGTCTTTTGCCGTCGTAAAGTTGAGCAAGCTCTTTTAACTGAGGTACCACAGTTTCAATTGTGGATGATGGCAGAAGTGCCAAGCGTACTGTTTTTACTGCCAGAATATGTTAAAGCAGGTGCAGCTGGAATTTCTATTGGGACAAACGACCTAACCCAATTACTGCTAGGAGTGGATCGAGAACAAGGACATCTAGCAAAAGTATTTAATGAACGTCATCCGGCAGTTATGAGTGCGATCGCTCAACTCATCCAAATGGCCAAAAGTGCTGGCATACCTTGTTCCATCTGCGGTGAAGCACCAGCCCTCTATCCAGAAATTATTGATAAGTTAGTAGAATGGGGCATAACTTCCATTTCTGTTGAACCGGAAGCAGTCGAGCAAACATATCAAGCGATCGCTCGTGCTGAACAACGCTTAATTTTAGCAGCTGCACGACAAAAACTTCTTCGTAATTCGTAATTCGTAATTATGAATTTTTAATGATCTGATCGGACGCTATTCTCAGATGGTGGCGGTTGAAGTCCAACCGTTTGCTTCGGAATTTATTTCACCTCAAGGAGAGTTTCGTTGCATCTTTTTTTTTGAGAGGCAATATTTCTCTGGGGAATTACTAATTAAAACCTCAAATTTAAAAGCCAAAATCGTCAGGTTGATCAAATGTTTGGCGTCTTAGACTTTGCGCGTCCTGAGTTTATCCCTATTTTACTATCTGGTTGACTAAGACCTAAAGTTATTCGTTTCATAATCCAATACAAACCTGCAAGTACCACAAAAGTGATAGTAATAATCACTAGGGGCTGTTTCCCTAGAATTTCTTCTACCCCTTTAGTCAGTACAGCATCGGGTTGAGTAATAAAATCCCAACTGTTGAAACGCAAAAATCGCCCCCAATAGACACCAACAGCACAGAGAAAATGTGTAATTAACTCAAAGCGCCAAATCCATTGACTCTTGCCGATGCGATGTAAGTAGTAACCCCAATTAATTAACGAGATTACATAAGCTTCAAATCCACCCAAAATTACGAACAAATACACAGGAATAAGTACCAAAGTAATCATCCATATCGATTGAATCTTGCGGATATCGTCTATGAGGTGAATTACATCAGTCAACAAATATGGTGCATTCGGTAAGAAAGCATAGAAAACTAAGAATCCTAGCCACCAAAGCCAAGAGCCACCACGCCGAAAGCGAAATAACCACACACTCAAAGCTAAAGGTATAAAAGCCAGAAATAAATTCCAAGTCATCCAACTCATATTAATTCGCAAGACTTGCACAACTCTGGCTATCAATTCTTCTTTCATAGGTGCTAACTCAAAAGACGTTTGATTGATCTAGATTCACTCTGTAATATTAGTGTTAACCTCAGTGATTGACTGAGAAAATTTTTGTACCCCCAAGGAAATTTATTTACTCTCAGACCACACAAGGCTTTGGTGTCACTTAAAACGAAATGCACACTGATATATGTCGGAAATTTAGAGTTTTTATGTCTTTCATACTGGAGGCTCAAATTTATCAATCAATCGGCTTAAATCACTAGTATAGCCAGAAAATCATCAGGGTAAAATGTACCACAGAAAGAAAGTCTGAGCGACAAAAACGCCGCTGAATAGTTTTCTGTGGACTTTTTTTTATAGGAATGTTGCCCCGATCCTAGCGATTATAGGACTTAGGCAAAACTACACGCGCTCAGGGGCAATTCATGTAGACGAAGGCTGACCGCAGGGTATTGCCCCTACCTAAAAATCATTCTTTTCAGCTATTGTTTACGTAAGTCCTGTATTATATTGATTTAATTCTGCTCTGCCAGAGGCTGAGTGCTTTTAGCGGTAGCGGGGCATTTAGCCGGTGGTGACAGGGGAATTTCACTTCTTTAGTCAAAGACTTTTAACTTGGAACTCCCAACTGTTTTGCCGAATGCCCCATGCCCAAATTGGATTATTTTGGCTGGCTACAATATTTATTCATTTCATTCATTAATGTATCCGATTGCTTGCCAATAGTTGTAGCTGTTGTCAATGTTGAGTCAATTTCGGTTCTAGCCTTTTGGATTTTTTCTCTACCAGATGCCGAGGCTTCTGCTATCTTAGTTGCACCAAGCGCCCTAGCGGCCTTAGCGATCGCTTCACTGAGATTCTGAAAAATTTTCACAAAACTGCTTTGAAATTCTTTCAACTTGGGGTCTGTTAACTTCAGTTCTCGAATCGATTTAGTCACAAATTCCAAATCTTTAGACAGCTGTATGCTGGTGATCACTTGTGTTCCTTTATTTTTATCAATCAAAGAAGTTCCCGAGTTCACAACTCTAATCAGTCGCTGGCACTGGGAAACTTTATTTTGGCTGCAACTAGTAATCAGCAAAGTAATGCTCAGGCTCACAGGAGCAAGAACAGTATATTTATGTAAAACAGACATTAACACCCCAACAGCAATAAAACCAAGAATATAGTATCCAATATTACAGCACAATTCAGCAGGAGCAATGGGTTGGGGAGCCAGCACTGAACACTAGGCACTTAGTCCCAATCACTACTTTGTATTTATTTCTCTATTTTCTCACGAATGATTTTAAATTGGCACATTAGCTCAACTAATAGTTCAAAGTCACATAGTCTTGATAATAAACTGTATATTTGCTGACTTCATGGTATAGTATTAATTGTTTTTATAAAGAAATTATGTAAGCCTCAGTGCATACCATAAAAATAAATGATTAAATTTAAAGTTTAGGAAAAGATTTTGAATTTAGGTGCAGGAATTACTAAACTTTTCAGAACAGCTAACTGTAACAAAAGTATTCATAAAGCTTTGAGTAACCAGGTTTAGTCAAGAAGGCAAGCATTTGTTTGGCTCTATTTCCTCCAGCCTTTACACATCCTCGTTCTGTAATGTGAAATTATGAAGATAAACTCATCCAACTCGCTGTTAACAGTACCAACCGGACCACTAAAGATTTCAGAGTTGCCACCTAATGGTGTGGGTACAAATGGTGAATCTATCCATCTTTCTCTAGTAATTCCTACTTATAAAGAGCGTGACAACATCCAGAATGTGGTCAGCATATTGAGTCGATTACTGGATGAATCTATTCCAGGAAACTATGAACTGATTGTGGTAGACGATGATAGCCCAGACCGAACTTGGGAAATAGCACAATCCTTGATGCCAGAATACCCCCAGTTGCGAGTGATGCGACGCCAACAGGAACGGGGGCTATCTTCAGCCGTAATTCGTGGGTGGCAAGCAGCGACGGGGAGTGTGTTGGGGGTGATTGATGGAGATTTGCAGCATCCGCCAGAGGTGCTGATGCAACTGTTGCATAGTGTTGAGCAGGGAGCAGATTTGGCAGTAGCCAGCCGTCATGTAGACGGAGGTGGGGTTAGTAGCTGGAGTGTTGTCAGGCGTTTCTTGTCTCGTGGCGCTCAGTTGTTAGGCTTGGTGATTTTACCGGGGGTACTGGGCAGAGTTTCCGATCCCATGAGTGGTTATTTTATGGTGCGCCGGAGTGCGATCGCCAATGCAACACTCAATCCAGTCGGATACAAAATTCTTTTAGAGGTAATCGGGCGGGGAAAGGTAGACCAACTTGCCGAAGTTGGGTATGTGTTCTGCGAACGCAAAGAGGGTGAGAGTAAAGTCACATGGAAGCAATATATAGATTACATTCACCACTTAGTACGGTTGCGGCTTTCCACAGGGCGAGTAGGACGAATTAGTAGAAAAGTCAATTTCCCTATTGGTCGATTTCTGCGTTTTGGGTTAGTTGGCTTTAGTGGTGTGTTTGTGGATTTAACAGTGTTTTACTTGCTGCGTACTGTGATTCATTTAGGTTTAACTCGCAGTACGATTCTTTCGGCCGGAGTGGCAATTATAAATAATTTCCTATGGAATGATTTATGGACTTTTAGTGATATTTCTCAGCGACAACGTGATCCGCATCAACGTTTCAAGCGATTCTTAAAGTTCAGTGCGATCTGTTTGGCAGGAGTTATATTACAAGCTCTAATAATTAACTTTCTCTATAATGTTTTGGGGATAAATCAGTATTTAGCTAAGTTGATAGCGATCGCAGTTGCTACCATCTGGAATTTCTGGATTAATTTGAAACTCAGCTGGCGCGTCACTGACGTTAAATAATCACAACCAGGGATTTGA
>NZ_JBTYKD010000006.1:0-22150 GCF_054880495.1 Nostoc sp. | reverse complement strand
GTTGGGTTGCGCTCCGCTCCACCCAACCTACGTCTAATGCACTGATATATAAGCATTCTGCTGAGATAAAATCCAATCGAGTAAAAAACACACTATGAGTGTAAGCAAACCATTGCTTAAGAATGGGGAGATACTCGAACTCTACGCTACTGGGGTTAGAGATTTCAGTGAGTATGAATTGTATATCGGTGGTGATATTTACTGTGTTAGTTTGATTCCTGACCTGAGTGGAGTCAAATTCAGTGGACTCGATCTGTCTGACTCCTACATGGAAAACTTTAACTTGAGCAGGGCTAATTTGAGTAGAACTGTTTTCAATTCGGTTTGTTTGGATGGAGCTAATCTCAGTGGGGCTAACTTGAGTGGAGCTATCTTGGTTAGAGCTAGTTTGTATAGAGTTGATCTGACTGGAGCCGCTCTGACGAATGCAAATTTGCGATCTGCCGAAATCGTCAACAGTAACTTAACTAACACCAACCTGACTGGAGCTAATATCGAGTGTACTTGGCTCAAAGGTAATATTTATCAGAACACTATTTGGACTGATGGTAGTATCCGAAACGATTAAATCACATTCATCTGAACCAGTTAACAAGAATGCACATTTATGACCAAAGCTTCAGATTCTTTTGGGAAGCATCTTTTTCCCTATTGGATAAAGACTAACCAGCAATAGTTTGCTTTTCCCCAGCATTGAAAACGATCGCATCAAAATAGTCTATTACCGCGATCGCTCCAAAATCCAATCGAGTAAAATCGGATTGACTAACTCCGGCGCTTCATCCTGCGGACAATGCCCCACACCCTCTAAAGGAATAAACTTTTCTACTTGCGGAAAGTTAGCTAATTCTCTCCCTAACTTAATTGGTTCCCACGGATCAGCCGTTCCCCACAAGATAATTGCCGGACAAGGTAACAGTGGTAAAAGTTCTTCTGGTAGAGGCCCTGTAGAATAAGAAGTAAAAGCCAGAAACACAGCCCCAGCCCCCGGATCACTTGCTGGTGAAGTAAGAATATCTACCAACTCATCTGTCACCATCTCAGCATTCGAGTAGGCTTGCAGCAGAATTTTCCGCACCGTTTTCGGTTTGGCGAGTTGATTGAAAAAGAAATCACCAACTGGTTTAATAGACAACAGGCGTTGCAGTAGAGGCGCTCCGAAACGACGAGTCCAAGGTAAAGTTACCCGTTTGCGATCGTGCAACAGCCGTAAAGAACAGTTGAGCAAAGCAACTCCCAAGGCAATATCTGGGTTACTTACTGCTGCTTGCATGGCTACAATACAGCCAATAGAATTTCCAACTAAAAAAGCTGGCTCACCCACTACTTCGCGGCAAAAATCTGCCACTTGCTGTCCCCAGGTTTCTAGTGTGTAGGCAATTTTTTCACCCGGTTGAGGTTTTGCGGAAGCGCCAAAACCAATCAAATCGATCGCATAAACACGGCAATTTTCCGCTAATACAGGAATATTTTTTTGCCAATGCCACCAAGAAGCGCCAAATCCATGCACGAGGACAACAGCAGGCCCAGTAGTTCCTTGGGTTTGATAGCAGATCGGCAAATCTTGCCAAATCCAGGTTTTGGTAGAGTTAAGTGCTGTTTTTGAACTTGAGGTTGTCATGGTAAATTTGATGAAAACAAGGATAAAAGCCTTTCAGCAGCAAGCCGCAAGTAAAATTGTTTTGAATTTGAATAAAATTTATCAGATTTTTAAAGTAAATCTTTTGCTCTAGTGATAACTTAGACGTATACCACAAAAGCTTCTAGGCTTATAACACTAGCATCAAGCTGATAGTTTTAGCCAATATAGAGAGTTTTGATTTTTAGGTAGGGGCAATACCCTGCGGTCAGCTAAAGCTACATGAATTGCCCCTGAGCGCGTCTAGTTTTGCGTAAGTTATAACAACTTAGATTGTGTCAGTATTAAAAATCATGACTTCTGTAATGTGAGTAATATTTTTGCTATTTTTAGATGTGAGGAAATTAGCATCAGTGCTAGATTCAGTAGTTTCACAATTTACGACAGCCAATCAAGTCTATAAAATTGTCAAATATGAGGCATCGGCTAAGGGGTGGCTTGCAACTGGAAACTGACGCTAAATTTAACAATATTTTTCTTGTTCTTAGTTCTGCGAGCCAGAAAACATGAATCTAGTAGAAACAATTGATACTCCTGTTGGGAGTTACGCACCAGATTTTGAAATACCAGGAATTGATGATCAAGTACACCATCTCAGGCGTTATCTTGAGAAGTTCCCAGCAGTCGGTGTCATTTCTATGTGTAACGACTGTCCTTATGTAGAGTGGTATATAGACAGGTTAAAAAACATTCAAGCCGAATTTGCCCCAGAAGGCTTTACACTAATTGGCGTGAATGGTAGCAATGGCGATCGCGACACTAGTCCCAGCTTGGAAAATATGAAAGCTTTTGCCCGGCGTCACGACTTGAATTTCCCCTATTTATGGGACTCGACGCAAGATGTAAGCCGCAGTTTTGGTGCGACAAAAACCCCAATGGCCTTTTTAATAGACACTAACGGTATAGTACGGTACAAAGGTCAAATTGACGATCATCCTCAAGACCGATCATCGCTGGGAGAGGATTATTTGAGAACTGCGATCGCTTCTCTGCTTCTTGGTCAAAAAATAGATATACCACAAACAGAACCAATCGGTACGACATTGATTTGGCGTAATTAGACATAGATAGTCCCTGTAACTGCTATCTTAAATTGGAGGCAATTGCAACTTTTTTGATAAAGCGGAACTTCATGGGAACGAATTACCGACGGGTTTTACTCAAACTGAGCGGTGAAGCCTTAATGGGCAACATGGGCTATGGCATTGATCCAGAAGTGGTCAAAGGAATAGCACAAGAGGTAGCAGAGGTGATCGCCACTGGCGTTCAAATGGCCATCGTTGTTGGCGGTGGCAATATTTTTCGCGGTGTCAAAGCGGCGTCGGCGGGAATGGACAGGGCAACAGCTGACTACATAGGGATGATTGCCACGGTAATGAATGCCATGACGTTGCAAGATTCGCTAGAACATATAGGAGTACAGACGCGGGTGCAAACTGCGATCGCTATGCAAGAATTAGCAGAACCGTATATCCGTCGTCGTGCCATCCGCCATCTTGAAAAAGGACGGGTGGTAATTTTTGGTGCTGGTTCTGGAAATCCCTTTTTTACTACAGACACTACTGCGGCATTAAGAGCCGCAGAAATTGATGCGGAGGTGATTTTTAAAGCCACCAAAGTAGACGGAGTGTATGATGCTGATCCTCATATTTATCCTGATGCCAAGCGTTACAATAGCCTCACCTACGCACACGTTTTAGCCAAAGATTTGCGAGTGATGGATAGTACTGCGATCGCCTTGTGTAAAGAAAATAATATCCCAATTTTAGTATTTGACCTAACGGTGCGAGGTAACATCCACCGAGCAGTCATGGGAGAATCCATCGGTACCCTTGTGGGAGGTTCTTGTGAAATTAGCTGAAGCTGAGAGTACGATGCAAAAGACTGTTGAGGCAACTCAACGAGCTTTTAACACAATTCGCACTGGTCGCGCCAATGCGAGTCTATTAGATAAGGTATCGGTGGATTATTACGGTTCGCCCACGTCCCTAAAATCACTGGCAAACATTAGCACACCAGATGCCACGACAATCTTAATTCAACCCTACGATCGCAGCAGTTTAAATATAGTCGAAAAAGCGATTTCTTTATCTGATGTGGGTTTAACCCCCAGCAATGACGGTTCCGTGATTCGGCTGAACATTCCGCCCTTAACAAGCGATCGCCGTAAAGAATTCGTCAAAATGGCATCCAAGTATGCTGAAGAGGGTCGTGTTGCTATTCGCAACATCCGCCGCGATGCCATAGACGCGATTCGCAAACAGGAAAAAAACGCCGAAATTCCTGAAGATGAAGCACGAGATCAGCAAGACAAACTGCAAAAACTGACAAACAAATACAGTGGCAGAATAGATGAATTGCTGGCAGAAAAAGAAAAAGACATCACGACTGTTTAAAGTCTAAAGTCTGAAATATAAAGGCTGAAGGATGATGAATAAATTCTTCAGCCTTTATCATTTCTTAAGTATCTAACAAAAATTGAGCAAGTAGGGGCAATACCCTGCGGGAAGCCGCTTTGCGTCTACATTAATTGCCCCTACTTAATAAAAAATAAACTAATTTAGGAGCAAAAATTCAGCCATATGTACGACTGCATCATCGTCGGTGCTGGCCCAGCTGGTGGAACAGCTGCATATCATTTAGCCAAGCAAGGTCGCTCAGTATTAGTATTAGAAAAAGAATCCCTACCAAGATATAAACCTTGTGGCGGTGGTGTCTCTCCAGCGATCGCTCAATGGTTTGACTTTGATTTTAGCCCAGCCATTTCTGTGAAAGCCGACTCCCTGCGCTTTACCTGGAAATTGGGCGACCCCGTGGAGGCAAAAATCGCCACAAAAGAACCGATTTGGATGGTGCGACGAGATATTTTTGACCATTTCCTAGTGCAGCAAGCACAGAAGCAAGGGGCTGAACTACGAGATAATACTGAAGTCACTGGTATTGAGTTTCAAACTGACTATTGGCAAGTTAATACAGCCAATGGTTCAGTTACAGGTCGCTATTTAATCGCGGCTGATGGTGCCAAAGGTCCAATGGCAAAATGGCTAGGCTTTAAAGAACGTAAACGCATCCTCACGGGGGCTTTGGAGGCAGAAATTCCTGGCATTAGAGAAAACAAACCCACAATTCATTTTGAGTTTGGCTTGGTCAAAAACGGCTATATGTGGAACTTCCCCAAAGCTGATGGTTATTCAATAGGTGTAGGAACCTTCATTGGTCGTCAACCCCAGGACTTCAAAAAGATTTTAGATGAGTATGCCAAATCTTTTAATTTAGACCTGAAAACCAGCAAGCAATACGGTCATCCTCTATGTATTTGGGATGGTAATCAAAAGCTGCACACCCAAAATGCGCTTTTGGCTGGGGAAGCTGCTTGTGTGGTTGATCCCATGACAGCAGAAGGTATTCGTCCCTCAATTTTTAGCGGTTTGCTTGCAGCCGCAACCATTAATGAAGCACTTTCTGGTGACACTAACGGTTTAGAAAAATATAGCGAAACCATTAATGAAGAGTGGGGTAATGAAATGGCTTGGGCGCAAAAATTAGCTGGAGCATTCTATCGGTTTTCTAACATTGGCTACAAAGTTGGTGTTAAGCACCCCTCTGCTCCCCAAATCATGGGTAAGATTATGTGTGGAGAACTACGTTATGGCGACGTTGCCGATCGCGCCCTCAAGCGTTTAATCCCTGGTTTTGGGGGTTAAATATTAGGGATTAGGTAACGAATCTCTAGCGGACGAGACGCCCACCCCACAAAAATTAATCATCTCTTGTGGGGTGGGCAGCGTTCGACTGAGCGCTCACGCCGAAGTCCTGCCCGCCCTATTTTAACTTTATTTATGCCTACCTACTTACCATTTCTCTAAACTAGGGTTTTAGACAAGGAACTCTTAAAGGTCTGCAATATAATTCCTAGAATCTTATCGACGGAATTAATATGGTATTCTACTGAGTCAATACAAACAGTATTCTGTTCTAAAGTTAAGAATTTCCAAGCTGTTCCACTTGTCACTGCTCCATAGATGACTGAAATCTCATTACCTGCTCTTTGATTAAATATCTGAGCAGCAATCATTGTGGCTGCACATTGCCCCAATCCGCCGATGATATTCTCATTTTTGGCCTCTATAACAGTGACTACTGGAGCGCTGATAAAATACTGTTCACCAGATGCACTGAGGATAAAGTCACAAAAACCTGAGAGTCCTTGAGCCGGATCAACATTGAACTCTGTACCTGAAAATAAGCTGATTTTATAATCTAACTGTCGCCTTACTTCAGACAGAATCGGAGCGATTAAGAACTCAGAACGGGCTTTTTCGCTGTTGATGGCAGTTGCTAAAGTTAAGTTCTCATCCAGCAACCGCTTCAGTAAGTCAGATGGCTGGACACCCCCTACAGTCAGAAACAGATTACGTGTCTCTTCCAGAGTTAAGCCAAACGCATTTCTTACTTTAGCGAGACTAAAATCACTGTATGCCATAGACTTCTGCTCCAGTTCTATCTTAATTGTGCATGGCTTCCCCGTCTTTGCAAGATATTGCTTCGTTAGCAGGCTTGCCTCTCAAATATTGCACCTGAACGCGAAATTAAAAATACCTAGAGAAAAGCCAGATAATCACTCCAGTTCCGAATACACAAATAATTCCCGCCAAGCCAGCTAGAGGTTTTTTATTCTTACCTGTGAACCAGTCAGAGATTTTACCAGTGTAAATAATTAATTCTGCTGTATCTATGGTAGCGATCGCCCATATCCATCCCGCGTGTAGTCCCCAAGCTAAACCCAAATTGCCGTTAGAAGCAAAGCGTGCCAACACCAGCACCATTCCCATCAGCCATAATCCAGGGAGTTGGGGTGCGGTTTCGCGTTGCTCCCAAACCAGATGTAGCAAGGCAAAAATCAAGCTAGAAATTACTGCTGCTACCCAAACTGGGTAATCCTGCGCTAATTCAGTAAACAGGAAACCGCGAAAAACTAACTCTTCTATCCCACCGACTAATAAAGCTATTAAGAAAATCGGTAGCAAGATGGGTAGTAGTAAGTTGAAATTCGTCTTTTCAAAAGAACACCAACCTAACCCAAATTCTCCACTAAATACAATAGCTAGGCTCACGACTCCCAAACCGAAACCTAGTGCTAAAGAACCAAGAGTTGAAAGATTCCCAACAAAGCCGTAATCCGAAAAAGATTTATTGGTTAGCCAACTAACTCCCCACAGAATCAGGGGAGCTAATAGGTAGAGTGACAACAATAACGGCATCTTTTGCTCTGGCTGCAAAGGTTTGGGAGGTTGCCAATTGAGCAATATTGCTGATACTGTTGCGATCGGCAACCAGCAAACTATCCAGAAAACAAAAAATGCCATCACTATAACTAGTGCTGGTGCATTTTCCATAAACGCTAGTAAGGCATTGACCGAAGGCTCAAAGAAAGTTATCAAAATTAACAAAAAAAACACGATAGACTTCTTGCACTATAGATTTCTTGCTGATTAATCAAGAGTCTACTAAATTTGGTGACTCCTGCAAGGGGTCTAATCGTATTTTCCACTTGGACAAAATTCTCTAAATAGAGCTACTAGTTTGCTGTCGGGGTAAGGACAAGTTATCATCACCTGAAACTTATCCCTACCATCAGCAAATTTACTCTTCCTCTTCCAAATCTTCGTCCGAGTCGTCGGAGTCTACATCTTGTGAGGTTAGTTTTTTATCGGTTTCACCCAGTTGAATCAGGTGAATATGCTTGTATCCCAGCCTAATTTCAAACTCATCTCCAGCTTTTAAGCCCATTGCTTTGGTATATGTGGCACCAATCACAATCTGACCATTTTGATGGACACTAACCCGATATGTCGGTTCACGACCACGACCATCTTTAGGTGCTTCTGGACTTAGAGGAATTCCTCTAGCCGATAGCAAAGCGTCATAAAAATCCGTGAGATTGACACGAACCTGGTTATTCTTAGTAACAGTGTAATAGCCACACTGTTTAGCTCTTTCTCGGCGTGGTAAAGTGGAAAGTTCTTTTACTTTACCAAGTAGTGCTTTTCCGGTTAATGGCGCGGTTGCGGTTTCAGTCATTATGCTCAAATTTTCCTTACTTTCTCCAAACTGATAAACGATGTAGTCTCATGCCAGCATTTGACTTTTTAGCATTTGCATAGAGCTACTTAGGACTCTACTGTAACGGGTGAATTCCTGCTGATAGGAGCCAAAAGCACTTCTATATATGGTTGTCCACAACAAATTAGAGGTCATAGTTGCCACAGACATTAATTTGGCTGATTTCACGGCAGTTTTAACCATTATTCGCCATCAGAAACGAAATTGTTTTCTCTTTTGGCGCTACTGGAGCGGTGTAACTTTCAGCTACCTTAACAAATTGGGTTGGTTCTACTACAAATAAGTCGTAGTCCCAAAAAATTGCAGGTTTTCCACTTTTAGTGCTTGCCCTTCCGGCCAATGAGCAAGTAGAGTTTTCTCTACTTTTACTCTCAAGCTTAGGACTGCATAGTATTTCAATAGAGTCCTATAGGCATCTGC
The DNA here is from genome assembly GCF_054880495.1 of Nostoc sp. Taxonomy (NCBI): domain Bacteria; kingdom Bacillati; phylum Cyanobacteriota; class Cyanophyceae; order Nostocales; family Nostocaceae; genus Nostoc; species Nostoc sp. The sequence continues at coordinate 13,968 of NZ_JBTYKD010000006.1, read as the reverse complement.
CCTTTTGTCCTGCCAGTAGAGACGCGAATTCTCTTGTCTTTACATTCCAAATCAACAAAGCAGTAGTAGCCGCGCTTATACGGCTCTTGATTCTGGTTTTGTCAGTTCGTAATTTTATATTAAATACTAGCATGGACTAATAATAGCAAAATAGTTGTTTAATTTTGAATTAAAGTTGCTGGTAAATTTTTATTTAAATTTCTGGACTTAAAGCTTGGGGATTTTTGTAACCCTTTATTGCAAGCGTGAGTATTGCCATCTGGCTTTTAGAAAAATTTATCTAATATAGATGAGCAGTTTTGAGCAATGAGTTAAATCCAAGATTTTCTTGATTGAGAGGAGACCAAAATCTCAAAGTCTCGCGGATTAGGGATTCCTGGTGCAAGAACTTTTCTTTGAAAGTGGTGAGGATTTTTTCTCGGTTTATTACCGTCAGCTCAAAAGCGGTCAGAGAATTTTGTACGTCTGTCTATGGTAAGAATAAATCTCTTAACATCTGCCTACCGCTTGATTGCCACTACTATATATTGAATATGTGGTTTTACATTTCTATATAATCAAAAAATTCCGTCAAGCGGTAGCGAAGGCGGAATTTTCCAGCGATGACTGCATGACTCAAGCTGACATCAAGAGGTGTTGCTAACCTGATGCATTTAATTTGGATATGATCGCTAGGTCAAAAATAGATCTAAGTCCCTTTCTAAGCAAACACCCTTTGCTTTAGATTCCCAAACAGGTAAATTCAATCCAAAGCTGCGATTACATTTTTGGCGTTTTCACTCAGAAGTTGACACAAATCTTGCCTACAGCGATGCTACAAGTAAACTTTTAATGGTTATCCTTAAACTAGAATCAGTCGCTCTTTCATCCTCAGCCTATTAACACCAGGATTTGAATTAAGGGCAAAAAAAGCATAGCTCACTTTTCGCAACGACCTACCTTGACTGATGATTGTTAAGGCAGGTGAAGCAATTTTAAAATTTTGGTTAGTGGTCATGGAAGTTATTTTTAAGGTCATTCGACAGCAACAAAATTCCTCCCCCGTTGTGCAAACCTACCTTGTAGAGGCTCAAGCAGGTAATACAATCCTGGATTGCCTCAATCATATTAAGTGGGAGCAAGATGGAACCTTAGCGTTTCGCAAAAATTGCCGCAATACCATTTGTGGTAGCTGTGCTATGCGAATTAATGGGCGTTCGGCTTTAGCTTGTAAGGAAAATGTTGGTAGTGAACTTGCCAGATTACAACAAATAGCATCATCTCAAAGTAAAGTAAATGCCATTGCCGAAATCACGATCGCCCCTCTCGGCAATATGCCCGTAATTAAGGATTTGGTTGTCGATATGAGCAGCTTCTGGAACAATCTAGAGGCAGTTGCTCCTTATGTGAGTACAGCAGCACGACAAGTACCAGAAAGAGAGTTTTTGCAAACGCCACAAGAGCGATCGCGCCTCGATCAAACTGGCAACTGTATTATGTGCGGTGCTTGTTACTCTGAATGCAATGCCCTTGAAGTTAATCCAGACTTTGTTGGACCCCATGCCCTTGCCAAAGCTTACCGGATGGTAGCAGACTCCCGCGATACCGACACCCAAAATCGCTTAGAAAGCTACAACCAAGGTACTAAAGGCGTATGGGGTTGTACCCGTTGTTTATACTGCGATTCGGTTTGTCCAATGGAAGTTGCACCATTAGAACAAATCACCAAAATTAAACAAGAAATTCTCACCCACAAACAAGCTAGCGATAGTCGTTCACTTCGTCACCGAAAAGTGTTGGTGGATTTAGTTAAAAAAGGTGGTTGGATTGATGAACGTCAATTTGGTTTACAAGTAGTCGGTAACTACTTTCGGGATTTAAAAGGATTACTCAGTCTTGCACCCCTCGGTTTGCGAATGATCCTCCGGGGTAAGTTTCCCCTGTCATTTGAACCTTCAGAAGGGACAGAACAAGTGCGATCGCTCATTGAATCTGTGCAAGAAGTAGAAAAAAAGTGAGGAGTGAGGAGTGAGGAATTTTAACTCCTAACTTATAACTCCTAACTCCTAACTCTACTTCAACGCGGTTCCTGAGGTATATTCAAAGGCTGTCCATTCCGGTCATATACTAAAATATCCCACTGCCCATTGTTACTGGACTCAAAAGCAATCCTACTCCCATCAGCGCTAATTGTCGGGTTGCGGACTTCTGCTTGCAGATTATTAGTCAAATTCCGTGATTGACGTGTTTCCCGATCGTAGAGAAAAATAGCCGATCGCCCCTGACGGCTAGCACCAAAGACAATATAACGACCATCTTGTGAAACGCTAGGATGATTTGCGATCGCATCAAAGGAGTTTAAACCTGGCAAATCAACCAAATCACGAGTCACCGTATCAAACATATAAACATCTTGGCTACCGCGTCTGTCAGTAATAAAAACAATGTATCTCCCAGAAATTTCGGGGTCTAACTCCGACGATAAACTATTGAGACTCCGACCCCCCGGATCAAAGGGATAACTCAAAATCCGAGGGTAGCCAAAACACCCAGTCAATAAACTTAAGCAGAAAAATACAGGTATAAAAAAAATACCTTTCATATAATTAGTCATTAGTCAATAGTCTCACAACCCCAAAATATACCCCGTAGCGCGTCTCTAGCTGCGGGGTTTTGTTTTTGTGGTTGAGTGCGATCGCTAGAAACTAGAATTAAATGACTATATAACTATCTAAAGATTTCAAGTCGTTAAAATACTATATTTAGTAGGCTTTTCAAAACTTAATTATAAGTAGTTTACCGCATATAATATTATGTCTATAAAACTATAAAATTTTGACTTAATTTTTGGAGATAATTTTTATGAAACTAATTCCTGCTTTATTATTGGGTTTGATAGGCTTGAGTCCTATCGTGTTTTCTCAAGCAGCTTTTGCAGATGGTTGGCCAACCAGTGTGGTAGGAAACTGGAGTGTGAATGCTAATAATGCTACTGGGACTCTGAGTATTACAAATCAAGCTACAACAGGCAACTGTAGAAAAATATCAGGCAGTATATTTGGCGATTCTTTAACAGGTTTTTACTGTCCCTTCAGTGGTCGCATCAATTTTATACGACAGTCTAGTTATCACTTTCAAGTTTACAGTGCTAATATTTCCCAGAATGCAAGTACACTTAGGATAGGCGGCCTATTTACTGACTATGACCAGCCTGGAGAATATAGTTTTTTCGGCTCTAAGTAGAAAGAGTTTCATGTTTTATTAGTGCCATTCCCCTTACACCCAATCAATCGCCCCATTCCCCCGTTATCCCAATTCTCACCCCGTAGCGCGTCATAAGCTGTGGGGTTTTGTTTTTGGTGGTTGAGTGCGATCGCTGTTTGTTTGGATGCGTCTCTCCAAACTCTTAACTCCTAACTCCTAACTCCTAACTTTTTCCTACGGAGGTGAACCCACAGTTGCACCATTAGGAATATCTAACTCAATATTTGGCCCCCGGTCTAGGACTTCAATATCCCACTGACCACGGCTAGCGGTTTCAAAAACAACATAACGTCCATCTGGGCTGATATTTGGTTTTCTCACCCAGCCGCGATAGGTTGGTGTGACGATTTGCGACTGTTGAGTAGCGCGATCGTAAAGCGCCACCACTGGTCTACCTTGGTCGCTAGTAAGATAAGAAATGTAACGCCCTGTGTAGCTCAAGCTAGGACTTTCGGCAATTGTCTCTTGTCGGTTTATCCCCGGTGTGCTAACAAACAGTTGCCTCTCCAAATCGTACACTAGTAGCTGCTGATTACCATTCCGATTAGATACAAACGCTAAAAAGCGCCCATTACCGCTCAAAGCAGGTTGCTCCTCGGTGTAGCGACTGTTGAGGGAAGTAGGCCCTATGGGAATATCATTAGAACCACAAGATATAAGCAAACTTGTTAAACCAAAAACCAGGCTCCAATGAATTGGTCTTTGGAGCCAAAATGTCGCCGTAAATTTTTCCACCTCAACTGTTTTCCGTCGCCTCTAAATCTACTTCCATGCCAACTGTTTTAAACATCGTCATCAAAATCGGTCGAATTATTTAGCCCCTCATTTGGCTTTTCAATCGGGTTATATGGTACATAATCAGTTGGGATCGCCTCATCATCTTCGCGCGATCTTCGAGGAGTTGAGTCAGTGGGTGGACGACGCCTTCTTGGTCTGGGAGCAACATCATCTTCTCGACTTTCGGGAAGCTGGGACTGGTTATTACTGCGACGAGAAGGTTTTCTGACTTCCCCACCCGAACTTTCCCAATCATCAACTTGTCTAGATGAAGAACCCCAATTTTCTTCTTCAGAGCTTTCAGAAGGCCGATTCACCGGACGCCCAGAAGTCCGCCGACGTGTTTTATCAGCTGGAGCCTGTTTTTCACTACTGCTGCTGTTGCGGCGTTCTGAACGACGGGGGGATTGCTCCTGGTAGTAGTCATCACGAGTTGAAATCTCATCCCTACTACCCCGAATCCGAGGACGCACAGGGCGCTCCTCTTCTTCATAAGGCAGTGGATCTAAGTCCGCATCCATTTCAGCTTCATACTTTCTGCGATTATTGTACTCATAGCGATCGCTAACGGGTCGGTCTTCGTCCACAATCGGAGTGTTGCGCTTTGCTTGCTGGGTAGCTATACTCCGTAGGCGAATACTTTCAACTGCAAAAAACACAGTTGTGCCGACTAAAAGCAGTTGACCAAATTGTAAAATCGGGTCTAGCCGCCATCCTTGAAAGACAAGAATGAAGCCGCAGAGCAAGCCGACTGCCGCAAAAAAGATATCTTGATCCCGTGACAATTCTGGACGCACAGTGCGGAGAAAATACAGTGCTGCCCCAGCCACAGCCAGGAAAATTCCTAGAATACTGGCTGAGTTTGCCCCAAAATTAACCTGAGCCAGAAAACTGGCTGAGTTCAGCCCAAAATTTATCATTGCTGTTTTCCCAATATCAAATCTATGTTAGCGAGTCACAATTAAAATCACTACTCTATTTAGTCACGATATATTAAAGCTTCAGAGCCTCTGGCAAAGAAGCTCTGAAGCTGTTCACCGAAAAGTAAAAAAACCTATGTCTGTCAGCTACAACTGCTCCTAGCGGCAAATACTGCTGCTTTTGGTGTAATTATAAATAGCTGACAGACAATCGGTTATAAGAGTCGAATTAACTCTCATAAGCATTATGAACGCTGAATTTTATCTTTCTGGCTAATGAAAATTAGACCAACTGTAACAGGTACTACAACAATTGCACTACCCCAAAGCAGACTCCAAAGAAAATTTGCTAAAGAAGGCGTCATACTTCTAAACCTTTTTTTACACACTTCATCCTAATTTTAATAGTGTATTACTTTCTTGAGAAGCCTCTAACTCTGAACTGCCAAACTTGGGAACTGCTTTCACCGATTGTTGAGTTAACCGCGTGAGCGAGTTTGCTTTTCGATTTCGGAAGGAAGTGACAGCATTTGGTTAAAATGATCATGAGAGTGCTTTACAAAGCTTAAAATTTTCTGGCGTGTCTACGATGGTCACTGAGCTTGCCGAAGTGCGGGCTACGCCGGAGCAAAGCCCAGTAAGCCAGCGTTAGCGACGCCGGAGCGTCACCCATTCGCGTAGCGTCTCCCACAGGAGAAGGTCTTGCTGTTGCCTAAGTTTTTCTTTCTTTCTTCACAGATAGTAGCTTAAACCAATGACTGGTGCTGACCTGACTGCTTGGATTCTCGGCCTTGTGTTAGGGCTGATGACACTTTTATTTATATTCCGGATCATTCTCACTTGGTATCCGCAAGTGGATGTGAATCGTTTGCCCTTTAATTTAATCGCTTGGCCTACTGAGCCATTTTTAATACCCTTGCGAAAGGTGGTGCAACCTATAGGCGGAGTAGACATTACACCTATTATTTGGGTTGGCATCTTCAGCCTGCTGCGAGAAATCCTGCTAGGTCAGCAAGGATTGCTGACTATGCTATCTCGTGTGAATTAGGGATGGGGCATGGGGCAGTGGGCAGTGGGCATTAGTTGCACCCCATCTTCCTCATCTTCGCCCACTCCCCACTCCCTTAACCGTTCATTTCCTGCACAAAATTTGTATAGACATTACCCTGCAAAAACTGTGGATTCTCCATAATTTTTTGATGAAATCCAATAGTGGTGGGTAGTCCAGTGATGGCACATTCCCGGAGTGCGCGTTTCATGCGGTTAATAGCAGTGGGTCTGTCTGGCCCCCAAACAATTAACTTGCCGATCAAGGAATCGTAGTAAGGAGGGATTTGGTAATCTGTGTAAACGTGAGAATCAATCCGCACACCAGGGCCACCAGGGGGAAGATAGCCGCTAATGCGTCCAGGAGAAGGGCGAAAGTCATGATCGGGGTCTTCAGCGTTGATCCGACATTCGATCGCATGACCCCGCAAGACTACTTCATCTTGGGTAAGCCTAAGTCTTTCCCCTTGGGCAATCCGAATTTGTTCGGCAACTAAGTCTATCCCAGTAATCATCTCTGTTACAGGATGTTCTACTTGAATCCGGGTGTTCATTTCCATAAAGTAGAATTTACCCGATCGATCCAAAAGAAACTCGATAGTACCCGCCCCAGTGTAATTAATGAATTGGGCAGCTTTGACAGCAGCTTGTCCCATTTTCTCACGTAGGTCTTGGTCGAGAGCCGGACTTGGTGCTTCTTCTAGTAGCTTTTGATTCCGGCGCTGAATTGAACAATCCCGTTCGCCCAAATGGATAACATTACCGTAGTTATCCGCCAAAATTTGAAATTCGATGTGGCGGGGACGTTCAATAAATTTTTCTATGTAAACACCAGAATTACCAAAAGCTGCTCCTGCTTCCCCTTGGGCCGCGAGGAAAAGTTTCACAAATTCGTCTTCAGAACGAACTAGGCGCATACCGCGTCCACCACCACCGGCTGTAGCTTTGATCATCACAGGATAGCCGATATCCTTAGCGAATCTTAATCCTTCTTCCTCGGATTCTACTAACCCCTCACTACCTGGTACCGTCGGGACTCCAGCTTTTTGCATGGTTTCTTTGGCAGTGGATTTATCTCCCATCCGCCTGATAGCTTCTGGAGTTGGGCCGATAAAAGCAATATGATGGTCAGCACAGATTTCCGCAAACCTGGCATTTTCTGCCAAAAAGCCATAGCCTGGATGAATAGCAGTAGCATTGCGCGTCAGTGCAGCAGCAATAATATTGGGAATATTCAAATAACTTTTGCTGCTAGCAGGTTCGCCAATGCAAACCGCTTCATCAGCAAGTTGGACGTGGAGAGCATTACGGTCAACGGTGGAGTGAACCGCAACTGTCGCAATTCCCATTTCTTCACAGGCGCGGAGAATGCGAAGAGCGATTTCTCCTCGATTGGCAATTAATATTTTGTCAAACTTCATTTTTTAGCTTCGATATCATTACCAGTAGATTGACATTTTCTCTGATCCAACTTGAAACGAGGCTTTCGCACTATTTAAAATTATCACAGGAGATTCGCCACCCTGATTCTAAGAAAACGCAAGATTGCAGGTTGCTGCCTCTACAGTCTTACTACACTAACAACATTGCTGCTGTAAGTCTTAGCTAGCTTACCAAACTGGGCTTTTGCTCCGGCGTAGCCCGTCGTAGACATCCCAAAAGCCATCACACCCTGTCAAACACACTAGCTCTACCCTTTTTAATATCACTTGTGCAGCTGCTAGATTTCTGTCAGTCTGATACCGCCTTGAGAAAATTTATATTTTTGAGCAACTGAATTTAGATATCACCTTACTATAATTATTTTCTTATGCTATAGTCTATCTTTAGATAAACCATGCGGATGTGGCGGAATTGGTATACGCGCACGCTTGAGGTGCGTGTGGCTTTGCCTTGCGAGTTCGAGTCTCGCCATCCGCATTTTTGCTTGTCTAGTCATAGGGTCAATAGTCAAGGGTCAAAAAACCTCAGACTATTGACCCTTAAATCTGAACCTACTTTTAGTACCCCCTCAAAGCAACAATGCTTGGTAAATAATTTTGTAGTAAGGACTTTAGTCCTGATCTGAAGCATTGAAGTGCTAATTATGTACCTAAAAAATTTGACAAAAGGAAAAAACCTTTCCCTACTCCCCACCAAGCATTGTTGCCTTGCCAAAGTTCTACTTTTTTATGCTTTTATAGAAATAGGTGAAGTTTTGTAAAAAGCATTGACTATTACTTTTACGGCGACAAACAACTTAACACTGCCAGGAGCTTGGCATCGCCTCACTCCGATTTGGCAAGGAGGGGAGGAAATAATTCAACAAAGTTTACCTCACACTCAGCTAGCACCTGCTTGGCAGATAATGCTTTTGGGTGACGGCTCGCCAACACGTCATTTAGAATTGCTCACAGGTGAGCCTATAGAAGTAGATGTGATTGATATGTCATTGATTGGCATGGACTTAGATGATGCTCCTGAGTTAATCCAAGCTGTCCCAAGTCCGCGACTACGGCGACAAGTGTGGCTGCGTACCGCTTCCGGTCAGCGATTAGCCTATGCTACTTCCTGGTGGGAAGCCAGTCATATAGATGAGTATTTGCAAAATCGTTCATTACCAATTTGGGCGAGTTTAGCTCGTCTTCGCACAGAGTTGTATCGGGATGTTCGAGGAATTTACTACGGTGACTCATCGGCGCTAGAGTCTGGTTTTGATGTAACTGGGCCTTTTTGGGGTCGCCACTACTTGTTTTGGCATCATGGACAGCCACTAACTTTAATTTATGAAGTTTTTTCGCCTTATTTAACCAAATATTTGGGATCTATGCAGCTGAGTGCTGTTAACGCTGAGGCATAATACCATTGAAAAATTCAAACGTGTTCTTATCCAGCACCAGCGTAGTACCGCTTATGTACCAGACGCTGCAATAGCCTGCTTCGGGAGCATCTCAATGAGTGTAAAAAGCCTTGTAAAACCTCACCCCAACCCTCTCCGTGGGTTCGGAGAGGGAGCAAGAATATTGTTTCTCATCTGGTATATTTGCTTTCACTGAGATGCTCCCGCGTGCTTCTTTGAAAAAGTACGCTCTAATTCAAAATTCAATTAATTTTTAATTAAAAAAATTAGCACTTCATCCTCAGCAAAAACAACAACTGTTTGGCATCAAAATGATACAAATTCCGAAAAATTATAATTCAGCAACATATCTGATTTGTAAGATTGGTAATCCATGCGAAATCCCGGATACTGAATTGTTATAGGTTAGATAAAGTCAATAGAACAGATGTAAGTTCTGTAAATAGAAGGTAGTGTGGGTTGCTGATGACTTGCAGCAATGCCCAAGTTAGTTATATCCTCAAAGTGCTTGAAATGACGGATTTAACTCTCGAAGAATTTCTGCAGAGGCAACCGTCCAAAGGAAGCGTCCAGCGAAATTCAACAAAGCGTGTTAAAAAAGATAACTAACTACTAAAGCAGCGGTTTTGAAACAGTCGGGAAGGTTGATTGCGGAAATATCATCAATGTCTAGGATGGAGAAATTTATGCAGTTAACTGCCCTAGATAACGAGAAACTTTTTGGTTAACTTAACCAATCAAACAAGTAATGAGTTTGCAAGTATGAGGTATAGGTTTCAATGGCACCGCCTCTTGTGTCTGTTCCGATGAAGAAAGATAAAAATAAAAAACCGTCTTTGGTGTTGACGCTATCGGCGGCTGGGTTATTGATTGGTGGGGGAAGTATAGCATACTGGTTGTTAAGCCAAAGACAACCATATTGGAGCGATTTGCTAGTAGGTGCAAATATGATTCCTGGTGATGCCCTGTTTGCGGTTTCTCTGACAACAGATCCCCAGCAATGGCAGCAATTGCGGCAGTTTGGGACAAGAGAAACCCAAACAGAACTGGACAAAAATTTAGTAGAATTGCGCGATCGCTTTCTGACTAATAATGGTTACGACTTCCAGAAAGATATCGCTCCTTGGGTAGGGAATGACATCACGATCGCATTTCTTGCCCCAGACACAGCGAGTAAACCTTCACCCAAACCAGTTACCACCAATGGAGATGCTGCCAGTGATCAGCAGTCGATGGTAATGGTATTGCCAGTGAAAAACCCAGAAATCGCCAAAAGCATTTTGGCACAACCCAAAACCCTTAAACAAGGCAAATGGATTGACCGGACTTATGAAGGGATCGCCATCAAACAAAATCAGGCACAAGCAGGAGAAAACTTCTCCGCAGCATTACTAGATGGGCGTTTTTTAGTCATAACTGATAGTCCCAAAACCACAGAACGAGCGATCGATGCCTACAAAAATAAAACATCCCTAGCCACAACAGGGGGCTTTGCTGAGAATTTTCAGAAAATTGGCAATTACCAACCCTTTGCCCAGTTTTACGTAAATGTGCCAACAGCAGCCAAAATCGCCGCAGCTTCTCCAAACCGCCCCTTACCTGCTCAAGTTTTAGCTCAACTGCAAAATAACCAAGGTTTAGCGGGGACAATGACTTTAGAGCCAGAAGGAATCCGCTTCAAGGGCGTTTCTTGGCTAAACCCTAATAGTCAACGTGTGCTGACGGTGGAAAACAAAGCTGGGGAAATGCAAAGCCGCCTACCAGCAGAAACCTTAATGATGTTATCTGGGGGTAACTTACAGAGGTTGTGGGGAGATTATGTTTTAACATCTCAGGGAAATCCCCTCTCGCCGATCGCACCAGAACAGATCAGAGGTAGTATAAAATCTTTTACCAATCTCGATTTAGATAAAGATTTGCTCAGTTGGATGAAAGGCGAATTTTCCTTATCAGTAATTCCGACTACTCCAAAACAAGGTTCACCAGATGATTTTCGTGCGGGTTTAGTGTTCATGGTACAGGCAAGTGATACCAAGGATGGGCAAAGCCTACGCCAATCAGCTGAAACATCCTTAAAACAGCTTGATGATGTGATGAGAAATCAATACCAGTTCCAAGTGCAACCGGCAAAAGTCGCAGGTCAACCCGTTGTTAACTGGGTTTCACCTTATGGTACGTTAACGGCCACCCACGGCTGGTTAGATGGAGATGTCGCTTTTCTTGTAGTGGGTGCTCCCATCAGTGATAAAATTGTTCCCAAACCCAACAATACACTAGCTAGCACTCTTCCCTTCCAACAAACAGTTCCTACAGAACCAAATCCTACAAATGGTCAATTTTTCCTGGATGTGGAACGAACTGTGAAAAATCTTCCCCCAACAATTCTCACCACCAATCAACAAACTTTGCTAGATGCAACGCGCTTAATTGGGATGACATCTGCTGTCAGCGACAATCGCAGTAACATCTACGACATTTTTATCGGACTAAAAAAAGTTACGAACTCGACTGTTTTGCCTAGTCCAAAAATCAATAAGAGCAATTCTACTAGATAGGGAGATGAGGGAGATGAGGGAGATGAGGGAGAAATAACCAATGCCCAATGCCCAATGCCCCATGCCCCATGCCCCATGCCCCATGCCCCATTCCCTATTTCCCAGTTTCATGACCCTGTAAGCATATAGGATCAAAATAGTCAGAATCGATATTTTAAATTATCCACGGAGAGAACATTTTATGAATCTGGTTGTACTCCAAAACTGGCTGGACAATGCCTCTTTTGCCATATTATTCCTGACAATGCTGGTGTATTGGGGAGGAGCGGCTTTTCCGAATCTGCCTTATCTAGCCGCTTTGGGGACAGCTGGGATAGTGATCGCTAATTTGTGTATGGCGACTCTATTAGGCGCACGATGGATAGAAGCTGGTTATTTTCCCTTAAGTAATCTCTATGAATCTCTGTTTTTCTTAACTTGGGGAATTACTACCGTCCATCTAATTGCCGAAAATAGTAGCCGTAGCCGCTTAGTAGGAGTTGTTACAGCTCCAGTGGCAATGTTGATCGCTGCTTTTGCTACCTTGACATTACCATCCCAGATGCAAACGTCAGAACCCCTAGTACCTGCCTTGAAGTCAAATTGGCTGATGATGCATGTCAGTGTGATGATGTTGAGTTATTCGGCTTTGATGGTGGGTTCGTTATTAGCGATCGCTTTTTTAGTTGTCACTCGCGGTCAAAACATCCAACTACAAGGTAGTTCTGTAGGTACTGGTGGCTATCGCAGCAACGGCTACCGCTTGCACAAAGCATCTGAGTTAATTTCTCAATCACCAGCCCCTTTTGTGGAAAATAACGGCTTTGCTCGTTTTGAAAGTAGTAGCAACGGCAACGGTAACTCTAACATCGCTGTTTTGAATTTAGTATCTACTTCTGATCCTCAAATAGCATCAGCCGAACCTCTTTCACCCCAGCGCCTTAGCCTTGCCGAAACCCTCGACAATATCAGCTATCGCATCATCGGATTAGGATTTCCCCTGTTGACAATTGGGATCATTGCCGGTGGTGTTTGGGCTAACGAAGCTTGGGGTTCCTACTGGAGTTGGGACCCTAAAGAAACTTGGGCATTAATCACTTGGTTAGTGTTTGCCGCCTACCTCCACGCCCGGATCACTCGCGGTTGGCAAGGGCGCAGTCCCGCAATTTTAGCCGCCACCGGCTTTGTTGTCGTTTGGGTTTGCTATCTAGGTGTGAATCTGTTGGGTAAAGGTTTGCATTCTTACGGTTGGTTTTTTTAACTCATCTATTTGGAGAATCGTCCTAACCCAAAAATAATCAGGGCGTTGCTTGATTCGAGCATGAATTCTTGTTTTTAATCTCATATAAAGATACGTAAATATCTTGATTTACTTTGCGTCTTTGCATGAGAGGTTTTCATACGATCATTTAGCAACGTCATAATCATCCTAAGGAAGATGACAGAAGAAAACCAACCAGATGACTTTGATCGGTCACAAAATGAGTGGGACGCAGTAGCTGAAACTAGACAATGGTCATCAGCAGCAACCGAACTTAATTGTTTTGCGCTTGCTAGACGTAAAGGTAAGCGATTGGTCAAAATTATCAATACCTAGGTTGAACCCTTTCCGATAAGGGAACTCCAAAAAATAAATTATTCCATCTTGTGGAATGGGCATCTTGCCCGTCCTTGGTGATTAGCGGGCAAGATGCCCGCACCACAAGAAATTTTTGGATATTTTTTTATTTGGAAGTCCCTAATTTGCATTTTTGAGGATTATCCAGAATGACTCCTGTACAAGCAGCAGCTACTCAAATCCTACCGCGTGTAGTTTTGCGTAAGTCCTAAAATTAACTTTATATTGAGCAGCATTAAATCTATAAAATCATCATTTTATTTCGGATGAACTGCTAAATCTGTGGAAAGTATAGATTTAGTCACAGGATATTTTTATGGAAGATGCATTTGAGCGACTAAATCATGATGAAGTTGTCTCTATCGAACCAGACACTTTTAATAAGTTAAATATTGCTAAAACTTTTAAAGTCCGTGATTTAATTACAGCAATTAAGGAATATATTGGAGCAGATGAGGCAGATGAAGTAAATTTGTATACCCAAGGATTAAATTGTGAAGTTTTGCAGTTTAGTACTCAGGGATGGAAAAAAGGAAAAGTTAGACTTGCTTTAGAATTTTGTCCTGATGAATCTGAATCACCACTTGATGAAATTTTTCAAAAACTCAAACAAGTGGAAAATTAATATTCAATGAGCATTCGTAAAAACCCAGTTTGATAAGCTTTCCTCGTTCCCATGTTCTACATGAGAACGAGAAGCCATTGTTGAAACGATCGCCCCCCTTGGTTGATAAACTCTAAGAGTTGTGGCAAACAGCGACGGCGATAGAACCCACATAGAGGTTCCCAGCCTTTGGGATGATCAGCTAAAGCTGCGATCGGATCATCTCCCACACGATCAAGTTTAGTTACCCAATCTTGCAACACCTCAACCCGCAACCTCGGCAAATCGCAAGCTAGTAGTTCATGTCATTAGTTTTGATGGGTTGGATAGATTCGTGAAAGTTTAATTCTCGCATCATCTATACGAAAGCGCCAATTAACACAAAC
>NZ_JBTYKD010000005.1:0-67786 GCF_054880495.1 Nostoc sp. | reverse complement strand
ATAGTAGTCTGCCACATTAATTTTGCTCAGTTCCTAGTGGTGGCTCTAACCTTGATCTAAGAAATAAATCCCAAAATCGCAAAACTCATATCTAGCAAGCATTCCAGATTTATTTGTGTTTTTTTTCCGAAAATGTTAGTTTGCCAGAATTTTAGGGAAATCTATAAATAAGCATAGGAACAAAACCTAATGGCTGTAAAACAAAGACAACACGGTAGCTTTTTGCTACCGTTTACTAATTTTTTGAGATATCATCATCTTCACCAATACAAAGAGGACTAGGGGAGGCAGGGGAAGCAGGGGGACTGGAGGAGAGCAATCCCCATTCCCATTTAATCAACAGTCTGCGCTAGGGTAGGAATTGAAACTCAATTTGTGATTCCCTGTGCTTCCCTGTAAACGTCCAGCTGTATTTCTAATTTGGGCTGTTCTACTCACTTCGTTAACAGCTTGTGCTAACAGTCCAGTTGCCAAAAACCTTGAGCAATCTTTGGCGGCAGATCCTAAGCTGCAAGACAATCCAGCTGTTTTTGGAGAATCTCAGGTTAACCAAACGCAAGCACAGCAAAACGAATCAACAATTCAGTTACCAGCTGATTTTCCCAAAGATATCCCACTATATTCCAATGCCAAACTACAGGAAGTTACACCTGCTAGCGGCTCAGAAAACAGAGTCTCAACTCGTTGGTTGAGTTCTGATCCCAGCAACTTTATTGCTAGCTTTTATCGCAGCCAGTTTCAAACAAATAACTGGCAGATTTTGCAACAGCCAACAGATGATGCCGGAGGTGCCTTTGACGCGCGTCGTAACGATTTGCTGTTAAAAGTTTCCATTCAGCCTAAATCAGTTACTAAAGCCACACCTAATCAACCCCAAACAGCCACTGAATTATTGATTGAGTACGTACCGAATAGTACCGCAACGGCACAACCTACGCCAACTACAAATTCTAACGAAACTACTAACGCGGTTCCTCAATCAGGCAATCCACAGTTCATTGGCCCGGTATCACCTGCAAATTTGCCAGCACAACCACCAAGCACGGCTAATAACCAAACAACTCCTACAGCCACAGCCGAATCTCAGGAATTCAACGATCTCAACAAGATACCGCAAGAATCGCGGCAACACATCCAAGACTTAGCGGCATTAGGTGTTTTATCTCTAGAACCAAAGGCAACTAAGAGCAATACGACCACAATTAACCAGTTTGAACCCAGTAAAATCGTTACACATCGGGAATACGCCCGTTGGCTAATTGCTGCTAACAATGCTATATATGCCAGCAATGCAGCTAAACAAATTCGGTTGGCATCAGAAAGCACTCAACCAGTTTTTAGTGATGTGTCGGCAAAAGACGCGGATTTTCCAGCAATTCAAGGATTAGCCGAAGCTGGGTTAATTCCCAGTCCTTTGTCTGGGGATTCTACAGCAGTTTTGTTTCGTCCTGATGCACCCCTAACGCGGGAACAGTTGCTGCTGTGGAAATTACCCCTAGATACTCGCCAAGCTTTACCCTCTGCTAACTTCGATACGGTTAAACAAACCTGGGGTTTCCAAGATGCAGTGCGAATTGATCCCAAGGCTTTAAGAGCCGTGTTGGCTGATTACCAGAATAGCGAACAATCGAATATTCGGCGGGTGTTTGGTTATACGACTCTGTTTCAACCCAAAAAACCAGTAACTCGTGCTGAGGCTGCTACGGCTTTGTCATATTTCGGCACTCAGGGGGAGGGTGTATCGGCTGCTGAAGCTTTAAAGTTAAAGCGCGGTTAGTCCATCCATAGCATAAAAGTGGGCAATTACCACCCCTTAATATGTAAATTTTACCATTTCTTTGTAATACAGCGATTTTTTATCAAGAAAATGTAAATCTAAGTATTTACAGCGTTTTTATCTTGGTTTGATAAACTTTTGAGGGATAGTTAAGTAAAAAAACGTAAATTAACTCGATAGACGTACTTAATTTTGAAGTAACTTACTATTGGACTTTGATTACTTTTAAACAAACTCAAAAATACCACGGGTAAAACGAATATGAAAAAACAAGCGATCGCAGCCGGATTTGTTCTATTTTCTTTCATGTTGCCGACCAAAGCCTCGGCTGCGAGTTTTGATCAGCTTTATGTATTTGGCGATAGTCTTTCTGATACAGGTAATATATATAATGCTACCGGGAAAACATACCCTCAAAGCCCACCTTACTTTCAGGGACGTTTTTCCGATGGGCCGATTTGGGTAGATTATCTCGGAGATCAGTTAGGATTAAAGCCCACTTTATTGACTACTATTCCTTCCACACCTCCTACCCAAGGAATAAACTTCGCTTTCGGTGGTGCTAGCTCTGGTTTAGATAACGCTGTCCTTCCCAATGTCGGATTACCGGGAGTGCTCAAACAAGTCCTTAGTTTTGCTGGAACTCTAAAAGCAAATAATCAAACTGCTGATCCAAATGCACTTTATACATTGTGGGGAGGTGCGAATGATTTCTTTTTTCTCAACCCCAAAGACTCTACCACGCCAATCAATAATATATCCCTGGCGTTGAATACTCTGGTAGGAGTGGGCGCGAAAAATATTTTGGTGTTTAACTTGCCAGATTTGGGAGAGCTACCAGCAGCTAAAATTGATAATCGCAACCCTACAACCCTTAGCAAATCAACTAATGAGTTTAACTTGGGTTTAGCAAAAACTGTCAGCGCTTTGAGCCAAAACCCGAATCTCAATATCTTCTCTGTTGATACTTATTCTTTATTTAATCAGGCAAGTACATTGGGTTTTACGAATGTAACCGAGTCTTGTCTATCTAGACCAGATATATGTAAGCCAGGTAATAATAAGTTTCTCATCTGGGACGGTTTCCACCCAACAACTGCTGCTCATCAGGTGATAGCAGATGCTGCACTGGCGGCGATTGATGCTAAGTCTGTCCCTGAACCTTCGATCAACTTGGGGATTTTAGCTCTTGGTGCTTTTGGTGCGATCAGAGTGCTGAAACGTCAACAAAAAAAGTCAGCACTTGTGTCAGCAAGTCGGGTTGTTGATGCACAATTGTCTCATACAAGAGTTGAAAATTAAACTGATTTGATTTGATGTCGGATTACGATCGCTTATTTCAAATTATTGAAGAATTAGTTATGCATCATTCTCCTAGTGGTGCAGAAGCTGAGATTAACCAGTTGTTGATGCAGCGATTTGCGGCGCTGGGTGTGGAAGTATGGTGCGATCGCGCCGATAATATTATTGCGAAAATTCCAGGGAAAAGTCCAGACCGAGCGATTGCGATCACGGCACACAAAGACGAAATTGGCGCAATTGTCAAGAATATCGGTGATGAAGGTCGTGTGGAAGTCCGCAAACTCGGCGGTTCTTTCCCGTGGGTTTACGGCGAAGGCGTTGTGGATTTATTGGGAGATAACGAAACTATCAGTGGAATTCTCAGCTTTGGTTCCCGCCATGTTTCCCATGAATCTCCTCAAAAAGTCCAGCAGGAAGATACTACTGTTAAGTGGGAAAATGCCTGGATTGAAACGAAGCTGACATCTGCTGAATTAGAAGCAGCTGGCATTCGACCTGGAACTAGAATGGTAATCGGCAAGCATCGCAAGCATCCAATTAGGTTAAAGGATCATATTGCCAGTTACACTTTGGATAACAAAGCCTCTGTTGCGATTCTGTTAGCTTTAGCTGAAAATCTGAAACAGCCAGTAGCCGATGTTTATTTAGTGGCATCAGCAAAAGAAGAAGTGGGAGCAATTGGGGCGCTATTTTTCACCCAAAATCAGCGTTTGGATGCCTTGATTGCTTTAGAAATTTGTCCATTATCTGAGGAATATCCTGTTAAAGATGGGGAAAGTCCTGTACTTTTATCTCAAGATGCCTATGGGATATATGATGAGGGGCTAAATGGCCAACTGCGCCATAGTGCCAAGCAGTTGGATATGCCAGTCCAGTTAACAACTCTGAGCGGATTTGGTAGTGATGCCTCAATTGCGATGAAATTTGGTCATGTTGGGCGTGCTGCTTGTTTGGCGTTTCCTACCCAAAATACACATGGATATGAAATTGCCCATTTAGGAGCGATCGCAAATTGTATTGATTTGTTAAAAGCTTTCTGCGAAACTGAGTTTGAGTGATATATCGAGGCTTTGAATTGAGGTGCGATCGCACCTCAACCCAAAATAGCTAACATCATCAAATTCATAGTGTGTCATATTCTGCATCATCAGGGTTATCCCAGATTTTAAGCAGAACTGGCTCAGAAAGTTTTGCTGCTGCAAAGGTAAGGCTATGATCTGTATTTTGCTGATCCAAAGAATCAATAAAATCTTCAACTAGCAAAACTTTTTCGGGAGGTAGCTGGCGGATTTTTTCAAGTAGCCTTTGCTTTGAAATGCTATCAGCCTGCATTATTTACATTCTCCTTGCTAATTAGGAACGTGGATTAAATAAAATGCAAAAGTTCATCATGTATCTAGCTTCCCTCTCCTTTATAAGGAGAGGGATTGAGGGTGAGGTAAGCCAGGGACATTAATCGTATGTTATTTAATCCTTATTCCTTAGCAATTATTTGTAACTATCTTGATTTTATTAATTCCGTCATGCATTCATTATAGTTTTTAGTTCTCTCTCTATCCACCAAGGCGATCGCTAACTGTAGCGATTTGTTAAAAGCTTTCTGGGAATCATACTATTTCTTTGATACTGTTTAAATAGTTAGATGACAAAGAATTTACCAAATATTTATTGTTTGAGAATATCTATCCAGTTCAAACCTCAGTTTTGGCTCAGAGAATGGTTCAGTTAAGCTACCTGTTACTTAGCTATATTTGTTTGCCAGCCGAAATCAAGTGTGAAATATTTTGGTAGGCATATCCTTGAGACAATCCTTTATCTTCCAATAGTGACAAAACTTTTTTCAGTGCATTTTCGAGTTGCTGCTGACTACGAAAGTTATCCGATAGCATTTTTTGAATTGGTTGAACAATCCGCCTCATTTGTTCCTGATTAAGTTCTTCATCATTTGGGTATGCTGTAATGAAACTATGAGTAATAAACAGTTCACAACCATTAATGATCCCATTTATAAATATTTGGCTAATCTGTGCGTGATTCTCTAGGATAAATCGCTGATTACTATATTTTAAAATAACTGGTTCTAGTATATAAATTACTGAAATATCTTCTGTGTTTTTAGACATTAAAGAATGCCTTCCAATTAAATTCTCTACAGTCTCAAATAACTTGTCAGCAACTTTATCTACTAAATGGCGAACTAAGGCGCTTTTTCCAATTCCTCCCATCCCGTGAATAAGGACTAATCGACAACCTTTTTGGAGAAGCGATTGCTGAAGTTCAGCTAACTCTTTGGTACGACCATAAAAATTAACAGGAGCAGGTGCTTCGCTCAAATCTCTATTAGCATCTTCTTCATTTTCTGCTACATCTTCCCAGTTCAAGTCCAACACTTGACAAAAAGCCTTAAAAGTAGAAGCCTTAATCCGATACTTTGCTGCCCGAAAGCGTTTCAAAGTATTTTCAGCTACAGCATAATGTTCTGCTGAAACATTATCCCAGTTTTTATCTGGTTGTAAAATCTTACTTGCTTCTCTAAGAACTATTTCATTCACATCTAAAGCACCTGGAATCGTCGTTCTTTGTAGCCTCTTACAGCGTTCCTTGATGAGTTGTTTTCCGTGTTGAGAGGCTTTGAGAGTAGAGCGAGAGCGTTCAGGCATAAATTTCAAGTTTTTGTTAAAAATTTACATTGTTATATTGACAGTTTGTACGTCTTTTTAGGGATTATTTCGTTGTGGTGTTTGCAGAAGAGTAAAACCATATTCATCTCTGTTAGGATTACTTTTATCAAGTTGTACTAAAACACCAACACCTGTAACTGCTTTGCGATCGTGATCCTTATCAAATCTTACCTCCGTAATAGCGCCGGGAGCAGAAAAGCTACTATTACTCAAATTATCGTATATATTTTGACGAGTTAGATTAGCATTTTCACGAAGGTCAGTCAAAGCTTTAACAAATGCTTGCGTTGCGTCATACGAAGTCATTGTTCTCCAACTCACTTTTTTTATTCCCCAAAGGTTTTTGGTTTGACTCTTGAAATTGTCGTTAGGGTTAACTTTGTCTAAGCAGGCGTTTAATGCAGTAGCAAACTCAAGGCGAGTCATGGCGCGATCGCCTTTGAAACTACCATCAGGGTATCCAGCAATACAGCCATAACGCTCAACTAGAGACTGCAACGCTTGAAATGCCCAGTCTGTCGGTTGCACATCAGAAAGCTGGGTAACTGAAGTGACTGGTGCAGAATTCAGTTGAGCATATTGACTACCGTTCTGAAGGGAATCAGTGCTTTTTTGAGTTGGTAAAACTCTTAGTGAATCTTCAGCCTGAACCCTGGCGAAGGGAGTTAGCACCAAAATCAAGACAGCAGAAACTAAGCTCAGAGAAGCTCTGAAAAAACGCAACATATTTTTCTTCTGACAACAATTATTTTTTCAAAAACCTTAAGTTACTATTTTTTGTAATAGCTAACAGGCAATATGCTTGACATTCCAAAAACTTACATCTATGTACTTTTACCTTGAGGCTTCCTTCAAAAAATATCAGATATTTCGCCATCAAAGAATAAAGACTCGATGAAGCCTAAGACTCCTGTTTAATTTTTTAATGTTGAATCTTCAATCCAAAATCCAAAATTTAAAATCTAAAATTCGGTCATTAGGCTGTGCAATGCTCAAGACAAGTTCATTTATTGTTAAGCAATAAATCGAGATTAGATCCTGATTGAGCAACAAATATATGAACATCATCTTTTGTTTTAATCATTAATAAATTCAGAAGTTGAGTAACGAATCCGCTCAGGATAAACCCGAAAAGAATCAAAGAAATTAACAGATTCTGTGGTTAACTCATCTTGTGTTATAGCTCCCATAAAATAAAGACGCTGATTAACCACAAATGCACGATATTGTCCCAGACTTTCATCCGAGTGTTCCATCAGTAGCTCCAAACCAGGATGTCCATCAATTACAAGATTGGTAGTTCTAATAACCTTGCCAGTACGACCAATACTTTCCCGCATTGCACTTTCCAACACTTGCCGAATCTGTACAATAGGCATCCCGGAAGCTTCTGGAAAATCCCTGTGTATAATAGTATATACTATCTCTTTACTAGCACTTAGAGATGTCAATTGTTCGTCTGTACTTTCTATGACTGTACCTGGCATTAAAATTTTACAATCCCCCTGCGGACTCCAGTAAATATCTGCAACTAAATTAGACTGTTTGGGTAGTAAACTATTAGTATCAATAGATACCATCTTGCTCAAAGGTGCGGGTTGCTCTCCTAACGCAATTGCTGGGTTCTGCGTTCCAAAAGTCAGTATAGAAGCCAGTATTGTAGAAGAAGTGACAGCAATAATTATTACAATATTTTGCATAACTTTATCTCCTTGTTTGTGTTAAATTGATATCTCTTTGTTGAGCTACAATTAAGGGTTTACCATTAAGGCAGATATGAGTTCAAACCTCAGTTTTGGCTCAGAGAAAAGTTCAGTTAACGCTCAGAGAAAAGTTCAGTTAAGCTACCACCTTCCAGTAAGGTTTCTTGAATGGCTCTAGAAAACCTCACCCTGGTTCTGCTACGCAAAACCTGTCCCTCTCCTTGGTAAGGAGAGGGATTAAAGTCAGGACTCTTTGAGGTTTTTGTTTTGGGTAATTTGATGACTTGTGTGTACACCGTAGCCCCGCAAGCGAGGAGGGGGCTATGATGTACCTTAATAAAATAGTGCGATCACCGATCTTGTACCTTACAATCAAAATAATAAGTAATATTAATCCTTATAAATTCCAAAAGGAGTAATTATGAGTACCAAAACAGCCCTATGGAAAATCATAGAAAATTTGCCCAGTTACCTGAAAATTGAACTTTTACATTATGCCGAATATTTAATCACTAAATCTTCAACATTTCCACAAGTCGAAGATATAACCGTTTTAGAAACCAATACAGAAGAAAGAGAAAATTGGCAATCCTTCTCTTTAAATAACTTAAATCAATGTTATGCAGAAGATGAACCAGAATATGCTATAGAATCAATTAAAGAATATAACCCTAATTATGAAAGAAGGTAACATCATACTAACTCCTATTCCTCAAGCAAATGGAGAATTGAATTTTAAATTGTTACACTGCACTCTGTTCGTCGCAGTTTTCGATGTAACGACGTAAAACAGAGTTGATTAAGGTTTTATATTCTCCGCTTTGAGCTTGAAACCACTCTAGTATATCTGGCTCAATCTGTACCAATTGCTGTGCTTGAGGTGCGGGAACTCGGAGAGTAGCTTTCTGAAAAAAATCTTCTGTCAATGGTGGAATATCAGAGTAGTCAATTTCTTCATCGTTCATTGACTCCAATGCTGTCCAGTTAGTACGAGAGGTATTTCTCAAGTTTTTGTCGCTCATACCGATTTGCCCTTCGTGCTGAAATGATCCGAATCACATTATTTTTGCGTTCTGTCCAAACTACAACGGCTACACCGTTGCCGAGGAAACCTATACCGAACCAACGGTCTTCTCCGTAATCAAAACGATCATCTAACTCAATTAGCATTGGACTTTCAAACATCTCAGGAACATCGGCGAAATCAATCTCATGTTTGCGAAGATTCTCTAAATTTTTCGCCTCATCCCACTCAAACTGCATGAAAATTTAGACACGCTAATTGAACCATCTCTATTATCCTGCATAATATCCCAATACGCTCAGTGTTAGAGATAAAAACTTACGGGGAAGCAAGCTACGCGCAGCCCGTCGTAAAGAAGTGCGGGCTACGCCAACGCATTTATCGATTTGGCGATGCCTGCGGCGGGCTACGCCTACGCGTTTGTAATTTCCGCGTATGCATTTGCTATTTTGGCGATCGCAACTGCTATTTCGGGGTACGCATTTGCTATTTTGGCGATCGCATTTGCTATTTTGGCGATCGCAATTGTTATTTCGGGGTTCGCAATTGTTATTTTGGCGTTCGCAATTGTTATTTCGGGGTAGGTTTGATGACAATAATTTGTCACAACGACATCAATGTGTCAGTGACGACAGAGACGACAGATAATTAGTCACTGTACACTTGATTTATGTCAAACTTTAATATTGAGCAATACTTTCACCAAAGCCGATGATGGGACTCGAACCCACGGCCTGCTGATTACGAATCAGCTGCTCTACCAACTGAGCCACATCGGCGTTCACAATCTAAGAGTATAACATGATTTAGTCATGATAAATCAAAATCCTAAAAATCGCCTTAATCCTGAACAGTATGCCAGCCTCAAAGCAGAAATAGCCGCTCCTTATCGTGGGTTACGACAATTTATTTACATCGCTTTCGGTGCTTCTGGCTCACTCGGCGCATTCGTCTTTTTCTTCCAAGTGCTTGCCGGACGGGATGTTGAGAATGCTTTGCCTAGTTTAGCTCTCCAAGTAGCGATCGTTGTTTTAATGGTCTTCCTCTGGCGCTGGGAACAGCGTCGGCAACAACGCCCTCAATCGGGTAAAAATCCTAATTCCTGAAGGGAGAAATTTTAGCTGTTAATTTTCTGTTGAAGTATCTCTACCCAAGCGTTTCCCTATTTCCTGCTGCTCCTTTACCTGCCCACTCTTGAGCCACCACAGCATCTGTAGCTTTTCTTTCTGATTTCCCAACCTCGCTGTTTCTAGGCGTTTTTTTAGTTCCTCTTCGCTTTCCGCGATCTCAATCTTAAAAGGGCGGCTCATGAGTATGTAAACTTACCAAGTTTGCTTCCCTGTATTATATGCAGCTTCATATTAAATTGGTATTAGGACTTTAGTCCTTTGAGAATTATTATTCTTAGCTAGGGATTTTTGGATGATTGATTTTTATTACTGGGTGAGTATTCAGAGCAATTCATCGCTTCTTCTGTGAGAACAATAGAAGGTATCATTTTAATTTATATACCCAAGGGAATAAATTAGATAATGGACTTATAGGTAGATATTTTTATGTTAAAATTAACTGCAAAATATTCTTAAAAATTTCTGGACATTAAAGCTATAGCGTTTCCTAATAAGAATGAGGTACAGCTTAACCTCACCCCGATAAAGCTGCGCTTGTATCTCCCCTCTGCGAACTCACGAAGAGGGGTTAGGGGTGAGGTTTTGATATGTACGAAAACTGCTGTAATAATTACGAATTACGGATTTTTAAAGACCGATGTTTGTAACGGACTATGCATAGTAGAACAATTAGCAATACCAGCGCTTTGATCATTGATGGCTCCACTACCCTCTTAACTTCCGTAGGGGTTTTAGGAGTAACATTACATGGAATCTCAATGATCTGTGTGTGATCAGAACCATTACCACTGGGAGTCAGATCGCATTCGCCTTTGCTGGTGAGAGACAAAGGTGTATCTATAGGTGTAAGTATAGGTATATTTCCTGAAGAAACAGATGCTTGAGCTGAAGAACTATTGCCATTCAGTAGTAGAAGCAGAATTAAAGCAAGACCCCCAATTCCGATTATTGGCCAGAGTGGAAAAGAATCAGAACTGTGTTGTACCAAAACATCTCCCACCGAGTCAGGGAAAGTATTGAGGTCCATTTCTTCTTCATCCAAGGCTAGTGGATTGTCACTCAGCAAAATATCTCCGGCGATATCTTCTCCCAATATCTGATTGAATTCTGCTGGAATCGCGTTATTGGGGCGTCCGAGTTCCCCACCATCTTCGGAGTATGGAAAGGATAATACTTCAAAAATCTTCTGTTGGAGTTGCTTCTGATCTCCAGAACTCAATGCATCTAAGCCTGTAGAGATTTTATTTAAATAAAAATTCCTCATCTCTGGCGACAGTTCAAGAGATTGAATCTGCTCTTTGATGTTGGAAATTTTTGAGGCTTCCTCAAACAGCAGTCGTCCGTATGACAATTTCAAGTCTATTAATCCATTACGGAGGCTGACCGAATTATCGACTCCTGAGTACGGCGACCAGTAGAACTGCTTGGTTACAAGTCCGAGTCCTTCTACTGGGTTGCGACTAAAACTTTCCCCAAGAAGGTATTGAGAACCATCCATAATTGCCGGGGATTGGTTTCTCCAAAATGAGGCGAAAGGCACCGCAGAGAGATTGGGATTGTTACCGTAAAAGCTAGCGAAATTCTGGAAGTTTTTCTCCCCGCCAGCTGCTTGTATCAGGAGGTTTTGATAGTTAGTCCCGCCGTTTAAATCAACTAATTGCTGAACTACCGATCCAGTTTTATTGCAGCTCAAACCAAATCCCACATCACATCCAGGAATTACTCGCATCTGGCTCAAATTCTGGTTATTGATTTGGTACTGGAGATACTCAGACTCCAGTCCTTGTTGGATACCATAGCGTCCAATATTGAGCTGTGCAAAAACAGATTGACATGTAGTGAGTACTATTGCAACAGATGAAAATGCAATGGTGGCGAAGCGAACTACTTTCGGCATCGCAATTTTTTGAACAATTGATTTAGGCAAAATGCACCTCCACTAAACGACAGCAATTTAATTGGGCATTGGGTACTGGTTATTTCCCTCTGCTTCCCTACTCCCCAATTCAACTCTTAGGTAAAGAAATGTTGATCGTGATTCCTGTACCTTTGAGATTTCCTGATGAGAGTGTGTGATATAAGACCAATGCCCGGTTTGGTTGGTCGAAAAGAAACCCACGACGCGTAGGTTTTATCTTGCCTTGCTTTACTAAGGAAACGAAAGCTTCTAAATACCTACGTATACCTTGACGGTTCTCTTGACTAGTATTCAGATGATGCTGAATCAGCATCATAAAGAAGTCTAAGCTACGATTTTCTTGCCCCTGAATCAGACTGCCTTCATCTAAGAAAGAACTTGCGATGAGTCTGCCATCAACTTGTTTAACTTTAAAGAGAGTAAAGTAACGCCCTTCTTTTTTGGGATCGTTTGCATAACAGACCCAAGAACCCTCTTTATTCTGTGTAAAACCTTGTTCAGCAAGGTAAGAAAGCAAAGAATTACTTGCCTTAATTTGTAGTGGAGGTAATAAATTATCAATGGGATCTAAAGAGCAAATCCTCTGCGTTATTTTCTGTTGAGAAGCAGCAGCAGTTTCCTGAGTATAGACACGTAAAGGCAGATCATCAGACATTGCCATGCTAGACATCGCAGCCAATGCAGATACTTGGAGAACGATCGCTCCAAACAAATGAACAATGATATTCATGTTTTTCCTGTTACTCTTGCTTACGTTGTTAATAATTAAGTCGTTACTAAATCAGGATTGATCTAGAGTCTGAAATAAGTTCTTAAATTTAAGAGGTTGCCTCATTTGGTCGATGGTAAGCTAAGTTTCCACCAATCAAATAGGACTTTTATATAGGTAACTAACCATCAAGAGAAACAACATCTCAAGACAACAGACAATATGAATGTATTCTTGACAACACAAAGTCGGCTTTTTGATATTTTTAGATATACAAAAAACAATTGACACCGGGTCAAAACTTTTCTATTTACTATTGTCTAATTTTTTGCCATTATCAGAGGGTTTTATACCTTCCTAGCTGGCTGCCATGATTCCTAAAAAATGGCTTTCTTAGCTCTTTAGTACCTTTGTATAAGCAGAGTTTCAAAAGCTCTGTGCTTTGCACATTCGGGCTTTTGTTGATTTCCGGGGTGGGTTGAATAATTTTTTGTTTTTTGGAGGTAGCACACCTAACTAGCTGTTTCAGCATGATTAAAACTTGATGTATAAAATAATATCTCCTGAGAATAAAATAATATTACCATGAGCTTGAGGTATGCAACAGTATTGTGGACAGTTGTCAAACTTGTACACGGTGAATTATAACCACCTCGTCATTAAATTTTATGGCAAATAGACGAGAGTCAAAGTCAATTTATTCACACATTGATAGTATTTTACAACCTACTCACTATTATGATTAATTCAGTGTAAAAATGTCATGTATATAACTTAGAACACTAATGTGACTACGGAGAAAAATATCTTCCTATAGCTGGATAAGCCTGATTGTCTGAATTTTAAGCTACAAGCGATCGCATCAAACAAAGTTAAATTAGATTACTAAGTACAGAACACCCCAAAAGGCTATGGAATTTAATCATTCGTAAATTGGGTAGAAGGTTAGCGTCCTGTAGGGAAGTGAAACCCAACATCAAGTCTGAATATTTCCGAACCCCTTTTACGATGACGTGTACTAAGCATAAAATTTCTGATTTAGCAAGTCGTTGTTGCCACAGACTTTATAAGCGTCTAAGGGCTGAGATTGCCGACTTGTCTAAGTGTTGTTCACAAATGATTAAGTAGGGCTATATATTGTTACGACTAAAGAGTATGTCCTTAAAATTGCTCTGTAGATAGAGGAATATCCTGAGCAAAGCTGGTATATTTAGAAGCCTGATTAGTAACAATTCTTGATTCAAATTAAGAGATTAACTTGGTATTTTTACAAGCCTTGGCAATATGAATGTGGAATTTTTTAACAGGATTCCTTTGATGCCTTTAATATTACTCTTATTGGCTTACACTCTTCTGGGATGGTATCTTGCGACTAATCATATTATTTGGTTAGTCGGAGCTTTTGTTGCTGCTATGGTTATAGCTGTAGTGCGAAAGAGTATTTCTTGGTTGGAGCGTTTAGTTGAATTTGGCTCTCAAACCTTAATTGTCATATTATTTTTAAGTATATCAATTGCTTTAGTAGCAACTTGGTCATTATTGTTCAGCCTTTTTCTCATACCCTTAGCAACTACGCTTTTAGGTGATTTGGAAATGCGCTTTTCTGGCTTCAACAAGCTAGATTCCTTTTGGGTTTTAACAGTCATAGCGGTCTTGGGATTGGTAGTAGGCGAAGCAATAGATATTCTAATTTTTCCCAGTAGCAGATATTAAATAATTAAGGATTAAGGATAAAAATATATTTTTATTACTAACGATTCCTCAATTTGCAATGCGGCTGTATATGCCGGACTAATCACAACTAGAAATGGGGGACAAGTCACAATTAGAATTAGTCCGGGAGCAGGGTTTTACTAGGGGACGACTCCTAATGGAGTGAACAGCCGAAACTACGGTAGTTGGGGAGGAAGTTTTATTTTGCTTGGTTCAAAACGATCACCAGGATCACTGCAATGGAATAGCACAGCCTCAAATCTACGTGGACAGCTAAACCAAGATTTCACATTCATTTGTCCGCCAAATGCTTCTATTTTCAAGGTATGGGGCACTGACGTTTATACGGACGATTCCTCAATTTGCAATGCGGCTGTATATGCCGGACTAATCACAACTAGAAATGGCGGACAAGTCACAATTAGAATTCGTCCGGGAGCAGGGTCTTATATGGGACGACTCGTAATGGAGTGAACAGCCGAAACTACGGTAGTTGGGGAGGAAGTTTTATTTTTGTTAGATGATGACTATTACGTAGTTCACTGTAAAATTCCTGTGGCAGACAACCGCTTTGCCTTGGAACATAAAAATCAAGTTGTTGAGTAGTTCCTGAAGAGATGCCAGCGAATTTGCGCTAGGACTAATAATAAGCTAAATAACATCTAAACTACACAATCGAATTAAATCAAACTCTTGTGAGGTGGGCAGCGTTCGACTGAGCGCTCACGCCGAAGTCTTGCCCGCCTTAATTATGCAAGTTAAATGGGGAACAGCTTACCAACTAGTACTGTAAGGCGGAATTCAAAATTTAAGATTCAAACAGGTATACACCGTATGCGTTTCATTGATTTGAAATGGATGGTTTATTTACGCCAAGCTGTACTAGTAATTCGTAATCATGGTCGAACGCGAGTAGGTGTCGCAGACAAGACTCGCTAACGTAATTTGTAATTAAGAGGCATCAGATTCAAGCTAAGTTTCCATCTCTTGGATCTGTAGCCTGATTTTTGAGAATTGGTTTAAGAAATTCCAAATCATAAAAGACTATTTTAAAATTTTGAATTCCCTCCCTTGGGGTTGACAATACCAATTTTAGATTAAAGGAATAATCTAAAATCCAAAATTGTTTAACTGAGTGTAAATTCAAGTAAAGGAAACTTCGCAAAGAAATATGATAGGGTTACAATGAAAGAAGGTCTTAATTACAGGTGCAACATCAGGTATCGGTCAGGCGATCGCGATCAGACTTGCTCAATAAGGGTGCAATATCGCCATCGATTACCGCAAAGACCCTAAAGCTGCGGCAGACACAGCAATGAATCAAGTCTGGATAGATTGAAAATAGTAAAAAAAGGCGATGTCTACGATGGGCTACGCCGGAGCGGAAAGTTACATCTCAATCGGGCGTGCTGGTTTCTCTGAGGAAATGGCAGCCGCAGTACTTTTTTAGTTCGGATGAAGCTGCCGACATCACCGGATAAACGTTGTTTGTAGATGGTAGATTGACTTTGGATGCTGACTTCCGGGAAAACTGGTCAGCTTGAAGTAAGGGTTGCGTATTTTCCACAAGAGAGTCGATACATACCATTAGTGGAATTAGACGTCCATGACTAGCGCGATCGATAATAACAGTCTGCTCTTAGCAGAAGCCTGGAAATTGTTGGAAAATTCCATAATTTATTACCAGGGAAAACCCATTGGGACTGTAGCCGCCCACGATCCGGAA
The DNA here is from genome assembly GCF_054880495.1 of Nostoc sp. Classification (NCBI taxonomy): domain Bacteria; kingdom Bacillati; phylum Cyanobacteriota; class Cyanophyceae; order Nostocales; family Nostocaceae; genus Nostoc; species Nostoc sp. The sequence goes on along the minus strand of NZ_JBTYKD010000005.1, from coordinate 52,103 downwards.
TTAGATGCACTCAATTATGACCAGTGCTTCCTCCGCGATTTTGTCCCTTCTGCCTTGGTGTTTCTCATGGCCGGCAAACCAGAGATTGTCCATAACTTTTTAGTAGAAACACTGAAATTACAAAGTCATGAAAAGCAGATAGACTGCTTTGAACCGGGAGCAGGGTTAATGCCTGCAAGTTTCAAAGTACATTTTAATGGGAATGAAGAATTTTTGGTCGCTGATTTTGGTGAGCAGGCGATCGCTCGCGTTCCCCCAATTGATTCCTGTATGTGGTGGATTCTTCTGCTACGGGCTTATGAAAAAGCTACAGGCGATTTGGCTCTAGCACGTCAGCCAGATTTTCAACAAGGAATCAAGCTAATTTTGGATCTTTGCCTAGTACATCGCTTTTCCATGTACCCAACAATGCTAGTTCCCGATGGCGCGTTTATGATTGACCGTCGTATGGGAGTCTACGAACATCCTCTAGAAATTCAGGTCTTATTCTATGCGTCCCTCAGAGCTGCTAGTGAATTGCTTTTACCAGATGGGGATGGCGAGAGCTATCTTAGCAAACTCAATAGGCGATTGGGATCTTTGAAATATCATATCCGCAACTATTATTGGCTGGATCTGAAGCGATTGGGAGAAATCTATCGTTACAAGGGTAACGAATTTGGTAAAGAAATTGTTAATAAATTCAACATCCACTCAGAATCAATCCCCAGTTGGTTAACCGATTGGTTACCCGAAACCGGAGGATATTTAGCGGGAAATTTGGGGCCGGGACGGATAGATTTTCGCTTTTTTGCTCTGGGAAATCTGATGGCAATCTTAGCTTCTTTAGCAAGTGACACAGAGTCTCAAAGCATTATGAATTTATTTGCCCAACGCTGGCAAGACTTGATCGGCTATATGCCTGTTAAAATCTGTTTTCCAGCTTTGGAAGGTTTAGAGTGGAGAATTGTTACAGGATGTGACTCTAAGAACAGCGCTTGGTCTTATCACAACGGCGGTAACTGGCCAGTTTTACTATGGTTATTTACTGCTGCGGCACTGAAAACAGATCGAACAGAACTTGCCCAAGCAGCGATCGCCATTGCCGAAAGGCGTTTATTTAAGGATAAATTTCCAGAATACTACGATGGCAACAATGGTCGTTTGATTGGTAAAGAAGCGAGAATTTATCAAACTTGGAGCATCGCCGGATTGCTAGCTGCTAAACAGTTGCTAGAAAATCCAGAGTACTTGGAATTAATCAGCTTTACCGAGGGTCTTGAAGGTCCAGGCTGTAGCATCTAGCTACTGATTGCCCCACAAGGCTCTAAAGAGAAGATGATTTAGTGGTGTAACTATACAGGGTGTCTCTGCTAACTAGTACAGCAGGCGCGTCAATCCAGGTACCATCTCAATTAAACAGACACGGGATAGACAACTTGATCACAGCAACTGGTTAAAGGTAGGCAAACTTGCGTCTGTACTAGCTACACTGACAGTAAGATCACAAGCAACCAAACTTTTAGTAAGTATAAGTTAATAAATAGCCGATTTGTGCCAACTAAAATCGTGATCAACAGGTTGCGGCGATCGCACAGCCTGATTCTCTATAGGACTTACGCAAAACTACATCAGGTAGGGGCAATTCATGTAGCTTTAGCTGACCGCAGGGTATTGCCCCTACTCAACAATCAGGGTTGAGGCTATTGTTTGCCTAAGTCCTGTCTACTTTGGGCTGCGCCAACGAGTGACCCTGCGTCTGAATCCCCTTCTAAAATACCGGATAACTGATACACTATATTGTAAGAGGTATCTGAAGTGTCATACTTTCTAATATCACCAGATAGTCTTTGCATCCTTAACACGTTTTAACGTGTATAAACCATGAAAAATACTTCAGATTTAATTTCAGAATTTGAAAAACTATTCAGAGAAAAATTACAACTAAACAATTGTAAACTCAGAAAGAAAAGACAAGAGAATAATTATGAAATTATTACTCCAGCGAAAGACATCTTTTTAATGTATTGGTCAGAATTCCCAGAAGTTAACTTAATCTATCAGCCTGTAGGGGTACGTACTCACCAAACTGAAGTTTATGAGCGAGCTATCCGTTCCCACATTAGTTTTTGTGTGAGTAGTATCAAGGAGAATCCTCACTCGGAATCACCATTGTTGGTGAAATAAGTAATACTCAGATAACACCGAGAATGCTTACTAAACTCTCGCCAGTTTTTGTTATATAACTGACGAGAGTGGATCACCGAAAATCTGTTGATCAAGAGATGAAAGTGGAATCTGAAAAAAATCAAGATCAGCTAGATTATAAAACCTTGTTAGCGAATGCAAAGCAAGCCTTAAAAGTTGAATATCACAAATCAGCTGCTTTAGCGTCCCAACTGCAAGCCATAAAAACTCAGTTAGAGCAAGTTCAGGCTGAAAACAAAACTCTCAGGGAGAGTGCTTATCAAGATGTCATTAAGCACTTTGAAGCGCGTACTCAAGCAGCAGAAGCACTAGCACTGAAAACAGAAGTGCGCCAAAGATTCCTTGAAGCCAATGGTTGCAAGGATGATCAGAGCTTCGATACTCTATGGGATAGGATTAAAAATAAGATTCAGATCCAAGAGGGTGAAGTGAGAATCGTTGCTCAAAATGGCACTCCCAAATTCACCTTAACGGGCAGCATGATGAGTTTGAGTGATTTCATTCAATCCCTCAAACAAGACCCGATCTCTAGAAAATCCTTCTTGAACTAGAGAGCCGAATTATCCACACTCTCAGATATAAAGAGACGGAGATTCACAAAATATCACTGTTTTAATATCCTGATTTTTCAGGTTCCCATCCTGACCACGTTTGTACAAAAAAGTGTCTGAAGCTCATATATCTCGGTCTGACGTCGGACACATCTTTCAGGGTCTTCAAGCAGCATTCTGATCAAAGCGTCTCGCTAGAATCGCACTAAGGATTGTAGCACAAAGTTATTCATCTTCGTCTCCTGGCGGTCGTTCGCTCTCGCTTTGTTGGGCGTTCCACTCCAAAACAATGCGTTCCAACATCTCAACTTGCGTACAGTTATTAACATCTGCGTATACTTTAATCAACTCCCTCACTTTCGGACTAACGTGGCGAATCTCTAGTTGGTTATCTTGTACCATGTCCATTAAGTTTTAGTGTCCATTACATATCTTGAATCATTAAACTATGGCTGTTACGATAAATTTTTAATTATTTAGTTTTAAAATCGCTTAACTTGGCGGGGCTGCTTCTTCAAAGGGACGGATAATCGCAGGGGCTGGTGTAACTTCTGGTTTAAAAATTCCTTGCAATGCTTGTTCTAAGGTTTGTGCCATCACAATCCGGTTTTCGTAAGCCACCACTACGCGCACCAAAGTTGGTAAACTATTCTGTGTGGCTTCTAGATAGATTGGCTCGACATAGAGCAGCGATTGGTCAATGGGAATTACTAGTAGATTCCCTTGAATAGCTCTCGAACCCTGGTGATTCCACAGAGAAATTTGCTGGGAAATTACTGGATCTTGGTTAATCCGCGCCTCGATTTGCTCTGGACCGAAAACTAGGCGTTCCTTAGGAAAGACATATAGAACTAGCCTACCGTAGTTCTTGCCATCTGATCGCGCCGCTAACCAAGCGATTAAATTAGTCCGTTGTTTGGGAGTATAGGGCAGAAGCAGGATAAATTCTTCTCTACGAGAGGCTGCGCCAACAAAGGGTACGGTGGGTAAACTAGTAATCAAATAGTACGGATCTACCGGACGTGTTTCACTACCATAGATTTCGTTGGGGATTTCCCACTGGTCTTCCCGATTGTAAAATACCTGGGAGTCAGTCATGTGATAGGTCATCAACCGCTCAGATTGAATTTTGAAAAAGTCCACCGGATACCGGGTATGACTACGGAGATTTACTGGCATTGTACTGAGCAGTTTAAACATTTGGGGAAATATCGCTGACCAAGTGGCAATGATCGGATCGCTCTGATCGGCAATGTAAAACTTAACAGTGCCGTTATAGGCATCAATCACTACCTTGATCGAGTTGCGAATGTAGTTGATCCCATCCTTACCAGAGTCTGAGTAAGGATAGCGATCGCTCGTCGTGTAGGCATCAACAATCCAGTAAAGATAACTGGGATTACTTGGGAAATCTTGATTCGCAGTAGCTACTAAATAGGGATCGCTGTCAAATTTCAGGAAGGGTGCGATCGCTTCAATTCTTTGCTTGACATTTCGCCGAAGTAGCACCTTTGTATCTGGCAAAAAGTCCCGTGTCAGTAACATCTGCCAATCTTTCAAATACATTGCAAATAGCCAGCGTCGCCATCCTGAACCAATTTCAACGCCACCCAAACCATCGTAAGAGTTGTAAACATTGTCACTACCACTAGGGTAGTCTAGCTCTCTAACTTTTGTGCCAGTCATCACATAAGTATTAGTGATTTCACCGTAATAAATTCGCGGTTGTCCAATGGGAATGCTTTCACGAATCGCTTCATTGGAAGTTGTGAGGGCGCTACTATTACCGCTAATATCTTTCACAAAATATTCTGGTAGCCCACCCGGGCCAACTGTATTAACTGGGCTAACAGTAAACCCAAAACCGTGGGTATAAATAAGGCGGCGGTTAACCCATGTTTGAGCTTCCTGTGGTACGGCACTGTAGTCTAATTCTCGGGCGGCAATCAGTACCTGCCGCCGTTCTGTTGGTTCTGGCGGCTTTTGGGTGGCTGATGGTCGGCGTGAAGTTACATCTGTTTTGAGAGTATAGCGATCAATATCGGCATCAGGGAACCGATAGTAAGGCCGAATTTGTTGCAACTGACGGTTAGTTTCTAACAATGGTCGCTGATCCCACAGGCGAATATTCCGAATTGTCAAGTCATTCTTTTGAATATCAGCTTCAGTCAATCTTCCTTGCGGGTTGAAAATTCTGGAATCGATCGCATCTAAATCAAATGCTTGGCGAGTCAAGGCGATAGTACGCTGAATGTAGGGTTGCTCTCGTTGCAACTCATTCGGTTGAACAATTAAATATTGCACCACACTAGGTAGAACAACCTCAGCCACTGCAACCACTATTAGATAAACCCCTAACCCGCAAAACACCAAAGGACGATACTGAGATTTGGGTTTCCAGAAAAATGTTCGCCAAAGTAGGTAAAAGGCGATCGCTACTGCTAGGATGCACAAAACGGTGTCAGCTGGCAACTGGGCTGTCACATCCGTATAGTAGGCACCATAACTAACTCCACGGGTAGAATACACCAGTTCATAGCGACTCAGCCAATAACTCAGCGCCACTACCAGCATCAACAAGCTACCCATCCCGGATAAATGACGCTGCTGCTGGGGCGAAAAACCGGGGAAAATTCCCTGACTCAAACTGTCGCCTGACAGGAGATAAGTGAGAGTAACGGCGACGAAGCCATACAAAGATAATCCCATCAGCCAGAGTTCTAGCAGTTCCCAAAAGGGTAAGGAAAATATGTAAAAGCTGATATCTCGACCAAATAAAGGCTCAGTGCTGTTGAAAAGGGTGGGGTGGAAATATTGCAGCACCTTTGGCCAGTGTTGGAATAGGATGAACGCAAAAATGGGACAGAACAAAAGTGCGATCGCTGTTAATAAAAATTGGGGATAGATTAAAATTGCGATTGCGCCGACTACAATTAAACCGAGATCCCAGACTTGAGAGACAATTTGCCTTAAGAGTTGCCAGATTGTCTCTGGTCGAAATCGGGACGGAATCGGTAGACTAGCGTTATTAACTGGAGAATGCCAGTAGAAAAGAGTAATTTGACCATAGTGAGCCAGCATCAACCCGATCAATAAGCTCAGTAAGAGAGTTAGGGGTAATAACCAGCGCAATCTTAATGGTTGAAAGCGTTGCGGTGCAAGTATCCGGGTTTCGTTGCGTCTTGGATAACGAGGACTGAGAAAATTTGTTAATTCACTCCCCAGTTCTGCTTCCTCACGCCTGACTTCCTCAATCTTCAAAAACTGGGGATATTTTAGCCGTTGTGCGAGAGCCAGATTTAGCAGTAGATAGACAGCAGTGATCCCAGCCACCACTAACCACAAAACACCACCAGTTACCACCCTCAACAGAAATACTTGGAGATAGCCGACTTCCTGAAACCAAAAAATCTCTGCTCCCAGGCGGGAACCCAGATCCAACACTAGCCACAGCCCCAAGAATACAATTAATAGTCTAAAGCCCCATTTCCAATACATTGATATGTAATTTAACTTTAACTGTAGATGTGCTAAAAGTCGTAGGGAAGCAATTTGATATTCAGTTTGAATTGCAATAAGCCCTCATCGGTGGTGCAGCAATTGACGCTACAGGCGAACCTCTACCATCTGCCATATCTACTTTTTAATTAGTATTTTGCTATTTAGAAAATATTTGCAAATGAAACCTTGCTTTAGTGTCAAGTTATTTCCGATCCTCTCCAGGACAAATGCGACTTCCTTGGGATGAGTGGGAAGCCAATAATGGAGAAATAGAAAAAGTAGCGGAAAAATTTATTTTTGCTAACTGTTATAACCCGCAGTTTGTCGGTAGCGTACTACAAAAGCAAGGCGAGGATGAGGAGGAAGCGCAGTTCCAGGTATCGGAAAGCCAGAAGCCGCAAGGCTTCGTAGAAAGGGAGGTGTTAACAAATCTTTTGAAAAATCTGTAAGCCTTATATGTTACAGTTTACAAGTCTTGACGCGAGAGAAAAAGTATCTTTTACAAACGGAAGGTGGGCTAATGGTGCTTCCATACCAAAAACTACATCTTTTATGATAATCCATCGATCCGTATTTCTCCAACCAACGCGATCGCCAAACGCTTCCCAAATTTCGCTGTCGTAATGTCTGGTTCCCCCCAGACTTTGATAAATGCGCTTTTGCACTGAAAAGCCAAAATGTCCATTGCTATACTTTACCCAAAGTTGGTCAATAATGCGGAGGTCTTCACAAGGAAAACTATCAATGCTTTCAGAATTAAGCCAACCGGCCTTTTCTCTCCCTACTACTGTCAGCATAACTCGGTTTGTTTCCTGATCTGCTGTTTTCCACTCCCCTGCTGCGAGCAAATCACGCAGTCGGGTGTAGTCCATCTTTGAGGATTTTAGATTTTGGATTTGCGATTTTGGCCTGGGCTTAAGTAATTCTAACCATTCTCGTACCGTCTGCGATCTATCTTGCGGTTCTAACGCCATTCCTTTGATAATCGCATTATTCACGTGATCGCTAATGTCAGAATTAAACTGCTTTGGCGCTTTTAAGGGAATATCGCCATCTTTTCGATAATTAGCAGGTATAGGAATTCTACCAGTCAATAAACTATACAAAGTTGCAGCTAAAGCATAAACATCAGTAGAAGTTCCAAAACGTCCCTGCCTTTCATACTGTTCCACTGGTGCATAGCCTTCTGTTTTAGAATTGGTCATGCTGAGGGTTTTACCAATGGTAAACTTACGCGCCAGACCAAAGTCAATCAAAACTGCTTCTTGTTTTGCATCGCGCAAAATAATATTATTCGGCTTGATATCCCGATGTAAAAAGCCTTGTTGGTGAACACATTCTAATGCTTGTCCAACTTGATTGATATAGCGTAATGCTTCATCCTCTGATAAGTGTCCGTGCTTATCAACGTAAACTCCTAAATCATCCCCATTAACGTATTCCATCACCATTCCCCACAATCCAGCTTCTTGTATCACTTCATGGACTTTGACAATATGGGGATGCTGACAACCTCGTAACCGTAACGCTTCGTTAACAAATTGTTCTTGCTTTTCGTGGAAGTCACCTTGACTTTGCTGTATCGGATTGAGGGTTTTGATGGCAAATAATTTACCCGTGCGCTGTTCTAGTGCGCTATAGGTGACACCAAAGCCACCACCACCAAGCACTTTTTCAACGATGAATCTGCCGTTTTTAAGGGGTTGATTGGGTGTCCAAAGTTGCATAGATGCGCTAACTAATAACTGCTGAGTAGAATTTAACCTTTATTTAAGGCTGTTGTCGTCCCTCCTCAATACTGGCGAAGATTTCCTCAAGGGTGATATCTCCTAATATTTGATCCCGATCTCACGTATAATCTCCACTACCCCTCTTAAATTGCTGCATAAATCGCACCATGCCATCATGACCAAGGGTTTTAGTTAGCGCTTCTATTCCCAACCGCCTAATCTTAGCCTGAGAAAGTTTAGTTACATCTAGCATTTTCATATTTGTAACTTTGGGCAGAACATGTGAACTTTCAATCTGCGATATTCGCCTTTCTTCGATTCGGGTAACTATTTCCTCAATAGTAGGATTTCCCAATATTTCATCCCTATCTCGCGTGTAATCACCCCTGCCTATATCGAATTGATGCATAAATAGCCCCATTCCTGCTGGGCCAATAGCTAAACTCAGCGTATCTATTCCTAATTTCTGAATTTCAGTTTGAGTCAACTTACTCACATCGATCATTTGTAACCTCTCTGAGCCACTGAAGCGGGTTCTCTACCCTAACTTGTAGCAAGTCTTTGTGCCTTGCAGCCAAACGTAACATTCTGTCATCAGTTGTGAGCAAAACATCGGCTTTGCCAGCTTCTGCACAAGCAATATGCAACGCATCGTAATCTTTAAACCCCTTTTGAGCAAGTTTCGTTTCCTACTACGAGACTCGATTTGTTGGGTTATATCGACTTTGCTCATCGCTAAAGCAGCCCAAATCTGCATCTGCCGTTTTCTTGCTCCTTCAGGAGTTTTCCGAAGCTCATCATCAAAGGTTTCGCTTCCTTACAGCCGCCAATCACCCATTTGAACAATAGCCAAAATGCGAAGCACCGCCTCAGTTTCCAAACGAATCCGTTCTTGTGTCTGGTCATCAAAAGGGCGATTCAGACAACACATATCTAAATAAATTAAAAACTCCATCGGTACATTTTGCTGGGTATGATATTTGATCTGCAAGCATTTACCCAGTAATAACCAGCTATGACCCAGAACTACCACATTACTCTACTTCCCGGCGATGGCATTGGCCCTGAAATTATGGCAGTGGCGGTAAATGTGCTGAAAGTCGTAGGGAAGCAATTTGATATTCAATTTGAATTCCAAGAAGCCCTTATGGGTGGTGCCGCAATTGACGCTACAGGCGAACCCCTACCATTTGTCACTTTAGAGACTTGCCGTAATAGTGATGCTGTGTTACTCGCTGCGATTGGTGGCTATAAGTGGGATTCCCTACCATCTAATTTACGCCCAGAAGCAGGTTTGCTGGGGCTACGTGCAGGTTTGGGACTATTTGCAAATTTGCGCCCAGCGAAAATTTTGCCCCAGCTAATCGACGCCTCGACTTTGAAACGTGAAGTTGTGGAAGGCGTGGATATTATGGTGGTGCGTGAACTCACTGGCGGCATTTACTTCGGTAAACCCAAGGGTATTTTTGTTACGGAAACTGGTGAGAAACGCGGTGTAAATACAATGGTTTACACAGAGTCAGAAATTGAACGTATTGGGCGGGTGGCCTTTGAAGCAGCACGGAAACGCGGCGGAAAACTTTGTTCGGTGGATAAGGCGAACGTATTAGAAGTATCTCAGTTATGGCGCGATCGCATCACCCAACTTTCACAAGAATATCCAGATATTGAACTCTCTCATTTATATGTCGATAATGCTGCTATGCAGTTGTTACGCGCTCCCAAGCAGTTCGACACCATAGTTACAGGCAATTTATTTGGTGATATTCTCTCTGATGCTGCTGCCATGCTCACAGGTAGTATTGGGATGTTACCCTCAGCTAGTTTGGGTGCTTCTGGTCCTGGTGTGTTTGAACCAGTTCACGGTTCCGCCCCAGATATTGCCGGACTTGACAAAGCTAATCCTCTAGCACAGGTTTTGAGTGCGGCGATGATGTTACGCTACGGTTTAGACCAGCCAAAGCCAGCAGACCATATTGAACAAGCCGTATTGCAAGTTTTAGAGCATGGCGAGCGCACAGGGGATATAATTTCTCCAGGTAAAAATCTTTTAGGTTGCCGTGCTATGGGCGATGCACTAATTAGAGCGATTGAAGGAAAATAATTTAATAATTAATGCAACTTGGGCAATTTGGCAACCTTTCCTATAAGTTTCGGGTAGACTAAAGAGAAATCTAGCAAGCAAATAACAGTCGATAGTGTACGCATTACGACAAGGACAAGCAAATTTTACCGCCCCAAAAAACCAGCCGCCTTTGATTGATCCCGCCGTAATCAGAGCTGCTGGGCAGATATACTACACTCACTGTGAAGTACATCCCGAAATAGCTGGGCAACCTTCTGGTGTAGCAATTAATCGCATGAATCATCGAGGTAAGGTTATTTTTACTAACCAACCAGTTCTCTTACCTCAAGAATGTTTTGTGCCCTTGAGTCAAATTGAATCGCATATCTATTAGTCATTGGTCATTAGTCATTAGTCATTAGTCATTATTCATTAGTCACTTGTACTGAGCGACTTGTGCCGAGCGTTGCCGAGGTAAGCCGAAGTATTAGTTCTCGACAAAGGACAAAAGATAAACGACAAATGACAAAGGACAAATGACAAAGGACAAATGACAAAGGACAAATGAGTGTATGGACATTTTGTTCGCCGTTCCGGCGAGTGTAATGGTCTTTGCTTTGGGTGCATCTATTGGCAGTTTTATCAACGTTATTGTTTATCGCCTACCTGCTGGGTTGTCAATTCTTTGGCCGCCCTCTCGTTGTCCTAAATGCTTAAACCAGCTAAAAGCTTACGACAATGTACCAGTGTTCGGCTGGATTTCGTTAAGAGGGCGGTGTCGATATTGCAAAAGCAAAATTTCTGTCCGTTATCCCGTGGTAGAAGGGGTAACGGGCATAATTTTTTTACTGGTTTTTTTGGTATTTCAAGTTTCAACTTTAACAATAGGCTATTGGGCTTTTTGCAGTTGGTTATTGGCGCTATCGCTCATCGACCTAGATACAATGACCTTACCCAATCGACTTACTCAGTCGGGTTTAGTGGTAGGGATTTTGTTTCAAATGGTGGTTGGTTATTTACCAGAAGCTAGTTCCGTGGCATTGGTAAATCACCTGATGATGGCGATAGTCGGTGCAGTATTAGGTTTATGGCTGTTTGATGCGATCGCCTTATTAGGTTCAATTGCCTTTGGGAAAGCTGCAATGGGTGCAGGTGACGCCAAGTTAGCAGCCATGATGGGAGGTTGGTTAGGCTGGAAATATTTGCTCTTGGCTAGTTTTATTGCTTGTGCGCTGGGAGCGTTAGTTGGTAGCGTTGTTATTATACAGCGATCGCGACAAAGCTTAGGACAAAAGATGCCTTTTGGCCCTTTTCTGGCTTTAGGATCTGTGATCACTCTGTTTAGCGGCGAAGCCATTTTATCCAGCTACCTGCGGTTATTTTTTCCAGCGTCTTGAATTGCAGTAGGGGATGAGGGGACAAGGGGGACAAGGGGGACAAGGGGAATAACCCATGCCGAATGCCCAATGCCCAATCCGCTTTGGTCAGAAATTTTTATAATTCGTGACTGTAACCAGCATTACCCCATCTGCCCTTCATATTTTGATAATATTCAGCTTGTGACTTGTATTACCCTCTTAACGACGATTAACCGTTGGCAAGTACAACTAGTGCAACAGATGCTGATTGCTTATGACGTAGCAATAGGAATAATTGATTTGGGTGGGAGGGGGAAAGCATCTTATTTGGAGGTTGGTATTCTCATGGCTTTGTCAGTACATCCATATAATTAAGTCTGCTGAAAAAAGAGCAAAAGACTTGTATTGGTATAAGTATTTTCGTTAAGCTGGCAACCAAAGATGAAAATTCCGGTATGAATTGCTTAAAAGCGTAATTTAACGATGTAGTCATTAGTCATTAGTAAAGACAAATGACAAAAGACTAAGAACAACCCGACGATAGGGCTTGACATGTTTTCAACCTCATACCCACTTAAAATAAAATAAAAAATGGCTAACAACGAAGAATCACGCGGTTTAAAGTCTCTATTTGATTGGTTTGCAAATCGACGCAAATCAGGATCTACCAGCCTCGAACGCCAAGAACGTGATATTGCTGATGGTCTGTGGCATAAATGTTCTAAATGTGGCGTGTTGGCATATACAAAAGATTTGAAAGCTAATCAGATGGTTTGTGTTGAATGTGGTCATCACAATCGGGTAGACAGCGATGAACGCATCCGTCAATTGATAGATCACAATACCTGGAAACCTCTGGACGAGCATTTGCGCCCAACCGATCCCCTGGAATTTCGCGATCGCAAACTCTACAGCGATCGCCTACGAGAAACACAAGATAAAATTGGCTTAATAGACGCGGTTAAAACTGGTTTAGGTCAAATCAACGGTTTGCCCATTGCCCTTGGGGTTATGGATTTCCGTTTCATGGGTGGTAGCATGGGTTCCGTTGTGGGAGAAAAACTCACCCGCATGATTGAGCAAGCCACTCAACGGCGTTATCCTGTAATTATCGTCTGCGCCTCCGGTGGTGCGAGGATGCAAGAAGGAATGCTCTCGCTGATGCAGATGGCGAAAATTTCCGCAGCCCTCCAGCGTCATAAAGACGCCCGACTATTATATATTCCCGTTTTGACCAATCCCACAACAGGCGGCGTTACCGCAAGTTTTGCGATGCTGGGTGATATCACTTTGGCAGAACCCAAGGCAACCATTGGTTTTGCCGGTCGGCGAGTAATTGAGCAAACCCTACGGGAAAAACTACCCGATAATTTTCAGACTGCTGAAGATTTGCTCCAGCACGGTTTTGTTGATGATATCGTACCCCGTACCCAATTAAAGAACATATTAGCCCGGCTGATTGCCCTACACCAGCCAGTATTAACAACACCTCCTATGGTGTTGTGGGAAACAATGTCCTTGACTTCTACCGCCGCAGAATAAACAAAAGTTATGAGTCAGGAGTAGGAAGTGAAAAATTCATAACTCCTCACTCCTAACTCCTCACCTCTCAAAGCCTATTTTGTAAATTACCATCAAAAGGCTTGTTTAGAGTTCGTATTAACTTAAAACGGGCGCGGCAGGGTTCGAACCTGCGACCAACGGATTAGAAATCCGTGGCTCTATCCACTGAGCTACGCGCCCAACATAAAATAATGGCTCCCAAAGGAGTCACCTAGATTATTATATCGTCCTCACCTACCAAGAAGCAATCGAAAATTGCAGATTTACCACTAGCAAGGCTAAGATGCTAGTCGCTAGTTAGTCAATCTACACCGAAAACGAAACAGATGGGATATTGGTTTAGATATAATATTGTGTTTTCAAGGGGTTATTTGTCCGTTAGCGCCAATGCCCTCTGGGCGGCTACCTTCGGGAAGGATCTGGCGAGCGCTAGGTTCATTTCCACAGTAAGCTAGGTAATTTCAGCCTTGGCGATGCTGCCAAATGCCATTATATATTCCATATTAAGAGTGCCCCTGTGAGGAGTTATTTGCTAGTGCCATGTTTATTCTCAAACGGCAGGATGTTGAAATATCAAGCATTCAGCACCCAAAACGGGATCAGCAGGTGCCGATTCTCAGTTATCAAGGGCAGACTTTTCGCTTGATTAGTGTCTTCAAAGCTAGTCAAGAAGAAGAAGCTAGAGCCTTATGGAGAGAATTAACGAACCGGGGTAAAGCCTGTGTTTTACTGGAAGAACCGGAACGCTTTAGCGTCTGGGGTAAAATCCGTTTAGAGCAGCTGGGTAGTGACACAGGTGGTCATGGGAAAACGGGGATTTTAATCCAAGCCAGTATTTTGCTGTTGCAAGGTGTTTCTATCGACATTGAAGAGTTTTTAGGTGCTAGGCAAGCTGCATTATTTGAAAAAGATATCGCGGAGGTGTTAAAGCAGAAGCAATTTCCCCAAGCATCTTCCCTAGAAGCAGTTAAATATTTGGTATCTACTAATCCTTTGCCAACAGCCAAAATACCTGATTGGCAAGAAAATCATGTAGTTATCCTGTTACAAGAACTGCACCGACTAGGAAAGGCGTATTTTGGCAACGCTAATTTTACTAAACAAGTGATTTATAAGTTAGAAGATATGCCAGAAGGAGAGCGCTCGCTGTTTATCAGTTGGCTAAATCAATCGCCACTGGGTAAACTATGGCAGTAGCATGGAAATTTTTAATTAAAGTTCCTGCCAGTGGCACTTGCTTTTGGTGTCAGATTGTGTATTACTTGGCAGACAATCTCCTAGCGGCACAGTCTTTTAACTCAAAATACTGCCAGAGTTGCATCTACATAGTCAAGCCCTATGAATAACTCTTACGAGAATTCGTTCCTTTCTAAATCAATTTTCACCACTCAGAACATTGTCTTAGCTAATATTGGCTGGGGCGTACTGGCACTGTTATACTTTTTGTTATTTAGTGCCAAAGTTCCCGGAGCAAATGGCATAGAAAGCCGCGCCGAGTGGTATGTGATTGGCACAAATATTTTTGAAGCTTTAGCTTATTTGAGTGCCAGTATCTTATGCTTGAGGAATTGGCTAAGTCCGCAAATCGTCAGTGGACGGAATGTTTGGCTCTTAATTAGCTTAGGTATGCTTTCCTATTTCGTTGGGGGGATAATTTTTGGCTATACCGAAATAGTTTTAAAAGATGAACCGGATGTGTCTTTAGGGGATATATTTTTTGTACTGACTTATCTATTACTTGGCGCAGGCATGATTTTAGCTGTGGCTTCCAGGCGAATCAACCTGGAAAAATGGCAGTGGCTAATTGTGTTAGGAATTGCAGTGTTCGGTAGTTTGTTGGCATGGTGGATTTCTATGCAACAGGAAAAACCCTCAGAACTGCTAGTCGCTATTTTGAACTGGTTTTACGTAGTTAGCGATGTGGTTTTGTTAATTATTGCTACGACTCTGCTGTTAGCCTCTTGGGGGGGAAGAGTTTCCCAGTCTTGGCGAATGATTGCAGCAGCGGCCTTTTCGCTCTACATTGCAGATATGTGGTTTAAATACGCCCAAGGCCCCAATTATCAAAGTGGGGAGATATTAGAAGTGTTTTGGGTGTTTAGTGGAGTGTTATTTGGCATGGGCGCTGTCTTAGAATATGACGCATCACTAAGACGAACGCGGCGTACCGGCGGACGAAAACGAGCTTAGTAAAGATTTTTGGTATCTACCGTGAGAAAATTAACAGACTCTGACAAGCAAGAAATTCTGAAGTTATATCGAGAGACTGCCGAAACAACCTCAACTTTGGCAGACCGCTATGGTGTGAGTAACTCGACAATTAGCCGCCTGCTCAAAAGCACTTTGCCAGAAGATGAGTATGAATACTTGGTCTCTTTAAAGCGGGCTGCGAGAACTCCTGAAGGAAGGGCGCAGGTAAGTTACGAGCAGTTACCCCTGCTGAGTGAACCAGAGCCGGAGATAGAAGTTCCACTCACTGAAAGCCAACCCTTGGAAGTGCCAAAGGTTGAGCCACAGAGGCGTCGGGTAATTCATGTAGAGCAGGAACTTTACTCAGAGGAAACGGCGGAATCAATCGCCGCTAGTAGACGGGTGCGGCGACGCCCCTCGGCATCGGAAAAACCGAAGCTCCGAGTCACAGAGAAATTAGAAACTCCAGAGCCAAAGCCACTGGAAATAGTCAGCATCCCTATCCCGGCGCTAAAGGATGAACATCCAGCAGCGGCCGTCCTCGCGCACCTGCTGGGCGAAGATTTGCTGGATGAATCAGAGGATTTGGACGATTTAGAAGATGATGATTTAGAAGATGACGACTTTGAAGAAGAAGACTTTGATGATGATGACCTGGATGAGCAAAGACCTTTAGTTACAAAACGCAGACCCGGTGAAGCATCAGTTCAAGTCTTACCTCTGTCTGTAGCGAATTTGCCCAAAACTTGCTATTTGGTAATTGACCGTTCCTCAGAATTAATTACGCGACCTCTGAAGGACTTTGGTGACTTGGGGCAAATTCCCACCCTGGAAACCCAGCAAAGAACTCTGCCGGTGTTTGATAACCATCGCGTCGCCAAGCGTTTTTCTACCAAGCGCGATCGCGTGATTAAAGTTCCTGATAGTAAAATGCTCCATAAGGCTCGCACTCATCTGCAAGCTAAAGGCATTACACGATTGCTGATTGATGGTCAGGTCTATTCCTTGTCTACAACGCTTTAGAGGTTATGGAGACACCTGCTGGCTATGGTGTGGTATTGGTGACAACTGGCAATATGCAGGAGGCAGAAGCAATTGCAAATGCCCTTGTGGAGGCTAAACTTGCTGCTTGTGTGAGTTTGTTACCAATCCACTCAATTTACACCTGGCAAGGGAAACTGCATAAAGAGCAAGAATGGCAATTACTGATTAAAACTGATTTGGCGCAATTTCCGGCAATGGAGGCCAAAATTAAGGAAATGCACTCCTATGAAGAGCCAGAAATTATTGCTTTACCAATTGTTGCCAGTTCTCAAGCCTACTTGCAGTGGATTTCTCAGCAAGTTAAAAATCAAGAGTGAGGAGTTATGAAAATCCTAACTCCTCACTCTTTACTCTCAACTAGTAACTCTAAGGGATTTCCAAGAAATAAATTAAACGAACCACACAGACACAGAGAAATGAGGAAGAGAGAGTTTTTTCGTCAGTTTTTTGGATATTTTTTTATTTGGAAGTTCCTAAGCGTAAACAGCTGCTTCAAAACGAGCTGCCAAATTAATAATGTCCTGCTTACGAGCAATTTGGTTCATCCATTTTTGAGGAATATTTTCCACGCCGTAGTAAATTCCTGCCAACCCACCGGTGACGGCGGCGGTAGTATCAGTATCTCCGCCTAAGTTAACAGCCTTTAGTACTGCCTCAGAATAAGACGAGCTATTTAATAAACACCACAGGGATGACTCTAAGGTATCAATCACATAGCCACCAGAATTAATCTCTTCAACTGGTAATTTGGCAATCTCACCACTGAAAACTCTGCCAAAATGCGGCTTCTCTAACAAAAATTCCCGCACAGAATAAATTGTTTGGATGTCTTTCAATGCTTGTAAATAAGCTGTTTGCAGGTCAGCCCCTTCCAAGAGCGCCACTGCAATACTAATATAAATGCCGCAGGCCATCTGCGATCGCGCATGAGCATGGGTAATCGCCGAAACATCATGCACCCGCGCCAGCAATTCCCCTAAAGTTAAGCTTCTGTGACAATAAGCCATCGGCAAGATTCTCATCAACGAACCATTGCCATTACTATTTTCAACCTTGCCGCCCGCCTGATGGGGAACAACTCCCTGTTTCAGGCGCATAATTGCTGTATGCGTAGTTTGACCAATATCAAAGACATCGCCACGGGGAGTCCAGTAAGCCTCCTTGTACCAGCGCCAAAAGGAATTGGCTATAGCATCCAACGAATACCCTCTACAAAGACATTCTGCCAAGCAAAAGCTTAACGAACTGTCATCTGACCAAGTTCCTAGTGGTTGATTCCATCTGCCATAACCCAACATCGTTGTCACTGGAGATTTCACTCGTTCAGCGCGGCTAGTAAACTCCACTGGCACACCCAATGCATCACCGACACATAAACCCATCAAACCAGATAACGTTTTTGCAGCGGTTAGCATTATTCAATCTCCACAAGAATTGCTCAAAATTAACTTTATAGATTTCCTCTATAGCTTGTTGCAACAGATGCTACAGCCTACTCTTTCATTCTGTGTGAAAAGCTTGGCAAAATTGTTAATCATGTATTTTATTTCCCATATACTGGCTAAGTTTTAGTTATAAATATTGTGCCAGCTTTAAAAGGTCTCCGACTTCCTTACTGATGCCATAGCAGTCTGCTTTGGTTTTTGAAATTATTTGCGTAGACAGGGAGTGGGGAGTAGGCTTGCCGTGAGCGTAGCCCAATGGGAAGAAGCCTTTTTGGGGTGTACTGATTTTTTTCAAAAATCAAATACGAGTCCTATAGTTATGTTAGTGCTGGTGTTGCAACTGGCGTTACCAGTGGCAGATAAGGCATCAACGATAATGCTACATTTGGTGGTAAGTCACAGGTAGTATGAAATTGGGAAATACGCCGTTTTCTGCACACGCTAATGTCCTCTGGAGTGATAACACGAGTGCCATTATCCCTGAACTTTTCGTGGATGTGCCCATCGCTAATAGAACTAATGCAGGACTTACGCAAATAATAGCCGAAACCCTGATTCTCAGGTAGGGGCAATTCATGTAGCTTTAGCTTCCTCCAGGGTATTGCCCCTACAGCGCGTAGTTTTGCGTAAGTCCGATAATGCTTATTTAATCGGTGGTTATTCTTTTGTATAAAAAAATGGCTCACCAACTCCTATAGGTAATAGAGATTCAGTAGTGTTAGGTGCTGGTATTGAATCAGAAGTTGCTAACAACTTGCCCGTCTATACTATAATGCTAAAGTTAGACTTAGTGCTACCAAAATAGCGATGTTTCTGCTGTTAGCATTAATCGTGGTATTGGCGATCGCTTCAAATAAAAAAATATTCAGTCCTCAGTCATTCTATACTTTACTTAAGTACTCAGGGCTCAACATTTCTTCACTCACCACACCAAAAAGCTGGTTTTGTTAAGTGTTACATTCCTGACAAAGCCGGCTTTTGCCGTGGTAAAATTAGGATATTCCTCATTATTCCGGCCGGATTACCGGGGATTAAGTAGCCGAAGGGTGCTGATTCGGCGTCTACGTAATGCTTTATTGAGAACACTATAAACTCTAATGGTTAATTCTGCTCCTTCCCCCATCGCTAGCCGTAAGCCTTCCAAAGTAGAAGGAATCAAGGAAAATAGTAATTTTTTGCGTGAACCTGTAGCAACTGAGATCCTTCAAGATACTACCCATTTTAGCGAAGACGCGGTGCAGCTTTTGAAGTTTCACGGTTCTTACCAACAGGATAACCGCGACAACCGCCTCAAGGGACAGGAAAAAGATTACCAGTTTATGCTGCGGACAAAAAATCCGGGTGGTTTAGTGCCCCAGCAACTGTATCTGGCTTTAGATAAACTAGCTGATGAGTATGGCAACCACACGTTACGAGCAACTACCCGTCAAGGTTTCCAACTACACGGTGTTTTAAAGAAGAATCTGACAACAGCAATTGCCACCATTGTCAATAATTTGGGTTCAACTTTAGGAGCTTGCGGCGACGTCAGCCGGAATGTGATGGCACCACCAGCTCCTTTTAAGAATCGGCCAGAGTATCAGTATGCTTGGGAATATGCCCAAAATATTGCTGAGTTGCTATCACCACAAACAGGCGCTTATTACGAAATTTGGTTAGATGGGGAAAAAGCAATTAGTGGCGAAGAAAATCCAGAGGTAAAGGCAGCCCGACAACGGAATGGGAATGGCACAATTATCCATAACAACGAAGAACCGATTTATGGCACGCACTATATGCCCCGCAAGTTTAAGGTTAGTGTGACGGTGCCGGGGGATAATTCAGTTGATTTGTATTCCCAAGACCTGACGTTGGTAGTAATTACTAATAAGAAGGGACAATTAGAAGGATTTAATATTTTTGCTGGTGGTGGCTTAGGTAGAACTCACGGTAAAGAAGAAACTTTCGCTAGGTTAGCAGACCCCATCGGTTATGTAACGAAAGATGACGTTTACGACATAGTGAAAGCGATTGTTGCGACTCAGAGAGATTATGGCGATCGCACTGATCGTCGTCATGCCAGATTAAAATATCTAATCAACGATTGGGGCGTAGATAAATTCCGCACTCAAGTTGAGGAATATTTCGGTAAACCAGTTGAAGCCTTCAAACCACTACCAGAGTTTAAATATCACGACTTCCTCGGCTGGAATGAACAAGGTGATGGCAAGCTATTCTTAGGAATTTCCATTGAAAATGGTCGAATCAAGAATGAGGGTTCGTTTCAATTAAAAACCGCTTTGCGGGAAATTGTCGAGCAGTTCAACTTACCCATCCGCCTGACACCCAACCAAAACCTGATTTTTTACGATATCGAACCAGATAGCAAGCAAGGTATTCAAGACATTCTTAGCCGTCACGGTATCGGAGACGACCCTAGTAAAATCGAACCTTTAGTGCGGTATGCAATGGCTTGTCCAGCTTTGCCGACTTGCGGCTTGGCAATCACGGAATCAGAACGAGCAATACCCGGAATTTTGGAGCGGGTTCGCGCCCTGTTAGATAAAATAGGTTTACAAAATGAACATTTTGTGGTAAGAATGACAGGATGTCCCAACGGTTGCGCTCGTCCCTACTTGGCAGAATTAGCCTTTGTCGGTAGCGCTCCAGAATCTTACCAATTATGGTTAGGGGGTTCGCCAAATCAGACTCGACTGGCGCAACCTTACACAGAAAAGCTGCACCATAATGACTTGGAAAGCTTCCTAGAACCGATTTTTGTTTACTTTAAGAAATCTCGGAAATCGAAGGAAAGCTTTGGTGATTTTTGCGATCGCATTGGTTTTGATGCCATCCGTGAATTTACTGCCACCTACGACCCGGAAACAGCCAAAGCTGCAAGCAAATCGCGTCATCGGGTGAATTTGAAAGCTGAGGCTTATAGTAAGTTAAAGGAAGTAGCAGAAAGTCAAGGTAAGCCGATGACTCAATTGGTGAGTGAGGCGCTAGAAGCTTACTTCCAGAATCTTTTGTAAACTGAAAAATCGAAGATAATTAAACCATGATGACCTCACTTCCAAACCTCTTTCCTTTTAGGAGAGAGGCTTTAAGGCTTACTCCCCAACGCTAGTAGGGAAGGGGTTGGGGGTTAGGTTTGTATTCAATGTCAACTCAGAAGCCGTATAAATATAGCAATCCTAAATCATTGTGAAAAGTGAGATCCCCGACTTCTTTGAGAAGTAGGGGATCTGGACACCGATAATTTTCACAAATCAGATAGGATTGCTATAGATAATCTTAATAGCAAGAAGGAAGTTATACAGTTTAGTTAACACATTCACAGGAAAACTGAACTATGGTAACGACAGCAAAATTCGCAGAGACTAGGGATGTGCTGCAAAACATCAGCTGGCAGACATTCAAAGCGATGCTGGCAGATATGGGATCTGAGCGAACTAAAAGGCTAGCTTATGACAACGGAATTGTAGAAATTATGACGCCGCAGATGCCACACGAGAATTCAAACCGTCTGATTGAAGGTTTTGTTCTTGTGCTGTGTGAAGAATTTGGTTTAGAAGTTAAAAGCACTGGCTCGTTGACTATGACGCGGGATGATTTGGAGCGAGGAGGCGAGCCGGACAGTAGTTACTATATCCAAAATGAATTCTTAGTCCGCAACAAAGAAAATATTGACCTCAATACAGATCCACCACCAGACCTAGTATTGGAAGTAGAATACTCCAGACCGAAGATAGACAAGTTGACCCTTTATGCTTCAATGGGAGTCCCAGAATTCTGGCGGTATAACGGAAATGTGTTGAGAATCTACGCCCTTAACAGTGGACAATACTCGCAAAGCGATCGCAGTTCAACTTTTGCACCTGTGCTGGTGACGGAGATTCCCCGATTTATCCAAGAAAGCAAGAAAGTTGGACAAATAGCAGCAACTCGTGATTTCCGTACCTGGGTTAGACAGCAGATGTCTACAGCAGGGCAATAATTTATTAAGAAAAATGTCTCAACTGCAAAGAATTGCGATCGCACCCTCTCAATTTCAACAAGGGCAAATTTTGCTCACCAAAGAACAACAGCATTATTTGGGGCGGGTGTTGCGCTTGCATGAAGGCGATCGCTTTATTGCAATGGATGGTAAAGGAAAATGGTGGTTAGCGCAGCTAGCAGGGGAACAAGCAGAGGTTTTAGAAACACTGACAGTAGAAACCGAATTACCTCTATCGATTACCCTAATGGTGGCGTTGCCGAAAGGCAATGGATTTGATGAAGTGGTGCGGTGTTGTACGGAGTTGGGAGTAACTTGTATTGCACCAGTATTGAGCGATCGCACTTTGCTTAATCCTAGTCCTCAAAAGCTCGAACGCTGGCGGCGCATCGCTGCGGAAGCCGCCGAACAATCAGAGCGCTCTTTTGTGCCGACAATTTTAGAACCTGTTGCTTTTAGTACTGCTGTCACCGCGAATCAGACAAGTCACCGTTACATTTGTGAAGCGCGTGGAGAGTATCCCCATTTAAAAAAGGTGCTGAGTAGCATCTCTGACGAGATTATCATTGCTACTGGTCCAGAGGGAGGATGGACAACACAAGAAATTGAGAATGCTTTAGCAGCTGGATTTCAACCTGTTTCCCTTGGTCGCCGCATCCTGAGAGCAGTTACAGCCCCAGTAGTAGCATTAACCTTGATTACCGCATCTTGTGAAGTATAAATGATTTATAGCTCACGCAAATCTACTTTTGCGGGAGACATCACTCCACCGTATATTTAAAGTTAAGTGATGATTGAGCAAGTTGCGATCGCTTTTGAGCATAAAGACTATCAAAGAGCTGCTAAATTACTCAAACAGCTGCAAAAAGAATCGCCCGAAAATCCTTGGGTACAATATTATCTCGGTCGGCTACATGAAGTATCTGAAAAGCGCCAAGATGCAGAAAAAATTTATCGGCAACTGCTGCGAGATACAACGAATAGCAAAATAGTGTCACTCGCACGTCAAAGTTTGCGAGGGCTACAAGAAATGGAGCAAGAACAAAGACAAAGAGCCATTTCCCAAGCAACAGCCCAACCGAATAATACTGAACTTGGCGTACTAGTCTTAGAGCCACTCAGTACCGAGATGAAAATAGAAGCGTCTCGAAAATTTGCCCAGATTATGCAGTTAGACCCCTACACTGCACGATTAATACTACCAAGTCGTAGCTGGAGGTTGTACCGCACTGGCCAAGTAGGAGAACTAAAATTTTATGGCGAACAGCTACAGCAGGCTAGTATTCCCTGTTTTTGGGCAACAATAGCTCAAATTCAGCAAATTCAAGTTTATCAAGTCAAATATTTCCAAGCATCTACCCCACAAGCAACTATTGTTTGCTGCAATGAGGCAAATCAACTCGGTTCTCTCAGTATTGAGTGGTCAGAAGTCACAGCAAGAGTAGTGGGATTGTTGCCCATTTTTGAGGAAGTCGTAGATCGCGACGTGCGCGGTAAACTGGAACGGAAAACCCAAATACAAGACTATGCCCAGTTTTGTGATTTGCACCTACTTGGTAGACGTTGCATTCTCAGACTTGATGATAACGGCTATGAATATCAGCAAGGTTTAGAAATCATTCCCCAAGCTAGCCAAAATACAATCAGAATTAATTGGAATAGTTTATCGACTTGGATTGACCAGCAACTACCTCAAGTCAAAATTTGGTCAGATTTCACGCCCTTTGCAGATACAGCATTAGATCAAACAGAAATGCTGAGTCATATCAAGTCTCACATTCATCTGTTTCGTAGGGAACAGACTAATTGGGACTCGGCTTTTCATTTATATAGTGGATTGGTGTTGGTTAAACCAACAATAAAATAAATCATCATTAGATTAATTAATTTATAGCAATCTGATTTGATTTTTGAAAAAATCTAAGTATGGTCAGTCTAGCTTTATATTCCACACAAAGGAAGCTATCAAATCTATGAATACAGATCGATAATCCTTTAATTCTCTCGATTTAAGTGTTCAAAACCAACAGCTAGGGGGTTTGTACATTCAATCCCCTCAAGGACAGCAACTAGTTTTTCCGCTCAAGCATACAGAAGTTCTAGCAAAAATTGCAGGTAACTTGTCACGAGTTGAGGTGATCCAAAGCTTTGAAAATCCCTTCACACAGCCTTTAGAAGCAGTGTATAAGTAAGTAGGTGAGAATAAATCAAAGTAGATTAAGTAATGTAAAAAATCTTGAGATGATTTCGTAGTGTTCGCGTAGCGCGATGCCCTGAGCTTGCCGTTCGCGCAGGTCTCGTAGAGAAGGGTCTCGTAGAGAAGGGTCTCGTAGAGAAGGGTCTTGTAGAGAGGGCTACCCTGCGGGAACGCTTCGCGAACAGCCCTTAAATTAGGACTAAAGTCCTTACTACAAACCTTGAATTATTCACGCCGCTCTACTTATCTTTCCGTTACCCGATAAGGCGGCAGTGGATGACATGGAAATTAAAATAGGCGATCGCACTATCAAAGGCAATATTAAAAAACCTGAAGGCTTACATTAACACTTTACAAGCTGCTGGCAGCACAGAAATGCTCAGTGGCATTCGTACAGCCATAAATTTCCCCACACCAGCCGGGAGATTACGGAGTGTTGTACTCCTAACTGATGGCTACATCGGTAACTAAAATGAGATTTTGTCAGAGGTACAACAGCACCTACAACCAGGAAATCGTCTTTGAGTTCACCATCAACAGAAGTCGGGTAGGACGGGTAGTTTTGGATGAGAAAGCCTCGACCCTAAAAGATCCAGTTGTAGTGGAGAAAATTAAGCGATCGCTCCTACTTTGGAGAGTTTCCCATCTACAACTGGCAAAGTTATCTTAACCTTGCATATTCACGTTTAATCTCTAGAAACCGTAAATTTAGGGTCTCTATCAATTACTTAGGCGTTTTAATCTGACGAGCCATATCTAAGTAAGCACTCATATTTGCCCCTGGACGCCGACGACCATTAGAGCTAGTAGTCGAAGGAGCGAGATATTTAGGCGCAAAGGTGGTTTCAGTTGGCTGCTCTTTGAGTACTTTGGCGGCTGCGGCTTTTGCATTTTTGCCCGGTTCAACTCTAAGACCCTCAGCAGTCTGGACTAGCTGAACATCGGCTGGTTTGGGATTTTTAGCTGATTTTGCCTGAGCCTTATCTGCGGCGGTTTTTGTTCCGTTCAATGAATCTGGCTTGGATGGAGATAGTGTTTCTGATGCTTCTGATGCAATTGTTGCCGTTACTTTCTTAGCATTCGATGTAACTGTCTCTGCTACTTTCTTCGCGTTCGATGCTAACTCTTTAGCAGCATCTTTGGCTTCGTCCAATTCTAAGAAGTAGCCGTTGTTTTTCTTCTTCCCTCGTAACAGTCCAGTAAAGAAATCCAGAATACCTGAAATTAACTTTTTGATAAAATCCATTACAATTACTCCTGCGTGTTATATTTGAAACTCAACCGTAATTGTTAAAAATTACGACAAAATGTTACATTTTCTGCTTTGTGTCACCCCGTTCTGGTGACAACCCTTATAGGTTTGTGCTTAATCAACATTGTAGTAAAACTACAGGGCAAATGTTTTCTTCCAGCCACTTGTAACCTGTATAAACCGAGAATTAATTATTAAATTTTACTGTATCTAAGAGCAAGATTCTGAAAGCAAGCTTTACAAAAATTAACATTTCTTTGTTTACTAAATACTTAAGTCAACTACCCAGTACTGAGCGGGGTACCGCAGAGTGTGGAGGCTTGTATTAATTGAAGTCAAGCAAACAGTTAACTCTCAACCAGTCGCAGGAGTGTCATAGCCCAATGGCAGATGGCGAGATTAATTAGTTAAATTTTATACATACTACCTTGATCAACATTTCAGTTCTGCAAAAATATCTTTTAAAGAATCCCAAAAGCAACAGCTTCAGTTTGGAGAGCAGTATTTAGCTATAAAAGTGAAATACAGCCCTTAATTCAGCCAGATTTTGTCAATGAACATTGAAAATCAACAATCCAATCCCGTTTTGTTAATACACGGCATTGACGACACAGAGACAGTTTTCCATCAAATGAGGAACTACCTAATACAACGAGGTTTGTCTGTACATACGCTGAATTTAGTGCCAAATAATGGTGATGTCGGCCTTGATGAGTTGGCAAAGCAGGTATCTGATTATGTTACAGCTACCTTTGCATCAGAACAAGGCCTAGATTTAGTAGGCTTCAGCATGGGAGGAATTGTCAGCCGTTACTATGTTCAGCGACTAGGAGGAATTAACCGCGTGCAGAGGTTTATCACGATCTCTTCGCCCCATCATGGAACTGTGGTTGCTTATGCTTCCCAGCGTCCTGGTTGCGTACAAATGCGTCCCGACAGCATTTTTCTCAAGGATTTAAATTCTGATGCTGTAATATTGGGGCAGCTAGATTTTACATCTATCTGGACACCTTATGATTTGATGATTGTCCCAGCGAATAGTTCGCAAATGTCCGTAGGACGCGAAGTAATAGTGCCAGTTCCTCTACACCCTTGGATGCTGACAGACTCCAGGAGTTTAGCAGTAGTGAAAATACTTTTAGACCGTATTAAGATTAAGCGACCCTTCCTTAAGAAAGGATAACTGAATACCGGATCAAAGATAGATAACTTAATTGATAATATTTTTAATAAGAAAATTCCCCCGATCTTTACTCCTCTGCCTCTTCGGTCAATGATGATTCGGAACAAGTTATTCTGGTAAGATTTTGGCAAAACTACTTACAATTGATTCTTCATGTTTTCTTTAATTGACTATGCCAACCCCTGGTTAGTAGGATTAGCATTAAACACAATTCTATTGAGTTTAGCTGGGATTGCTCCGAAAAAGCTGCTTACCCCAGCCGGATTATTCCACGCCTGGTTACTCGCCATCCTAATTTGGGGAATTCTAGGCTGGCAAGGATATGTAGTAGTAATGTTCTATTTTCTGGTTGGTTCTGGTGTTACCCGCATCGGTATGGCGCAGAAGGAAGCAGAAGGAATTGCTGAAAAGCGTTCTGGGGCAAGAGGCCCAGAAAATGTTTGGGGTTCGGCCTTAACTGGGGCGCTATGTGCCTTGGGAGTCGGATTGCTCAATTCGGGATTTTTTGTACCTAGTCCCCAATACTTCGACTTCGCTCAGTACAAGTTTTTAGTTCTCAATACTTCGGCAACGCTCAGTACAAGTCCCCAGTCCCTATTATTGTTAGGCTATGTAGCGAGTTTCAGTACCAAGCTGGCTGATACCACTGCTAGCGAAGTTGGTAAAGCTTATGGTAAAAGCACCTTTCTAATTACCACATTCCAACCAGTGCCTCGCGGTACAGAAGGGGCAGTAAGCTTGGAGGGAACTTTAGCTGGGATTGTGGCTTCTGTGGCGATCGCATTTGTTGGTTGGGCAGTTGGTTTAATTGATCTATTAGGAGTGGTTTGGTGTGTGCTGGCAGCATTTATTGCCACCAACATCGAAAGCGTCATTGGAGCAACACTGCAATCTAAATATACTTGGCTGACCAATGAAGTAGTAAATATTTTCAATACATTAATCGGTGCGATCGCGGCTGTCCTACTTGCCTGGACATGGATAAGTATCATTAAGTAGAGCGCTGAGAGTAAACAATTACTCGTTAAAATCGCGCCTGAGAGAATTTTTCTACGTCAGTTCCTACAACTTGAGTAACAAAAGCAAGGCAGTGGCTTGACTTTTAGCAACTGGCGTAGAAAACTCGCAAGAAACAATACTTAATAGATTTTGGTTTATTTTCACCTATCTACCTACCTGATTATTTCTCTGAATCTATAAAGATTTGGTTACAGAACTTCCTTTGCCTTACAGCTGAGATTTTCAATCCTGTTTTCTCCCTGCCAGACTGTAAGAGTGATCAGGGAAAATTATCTTATTTCCTAGCTAGATAATTTGTTGACCATCTAGATGTAATCTGTTCATGGAATCTTTATCATATTTATCGATCAATACCAGATGATTTCTATATGATTTAATTTAAAAGTCCTATAAGTGTTTAACCATTTTCACATAATTAGTTCATGGAATCTTTACCATTTTTGACAATTAATGGCCAAGTAATTTCTATTGAGTCAGCAGTAAAATATCTGCAAGCCTCTGGAAAATTGGGACAGTTCATTGGGGATATTCTCCGCCAGTACGTAATTGAGTCAGAAATCCGAACACGAGACGATGTTGAGATTGGTACAGCAATAACTGAACAGGCAATTATTGACTTTCGGCTGAAAAATCAACTGACTGACCCTCAAAGTTTTCAAGAATGGTTAAAGACCAATAATACAGATTACGCTACCTTTCACACATCGGTTACTTTTGGTTACAAGTTAGAAAAGCTGAAAGCTGTAGTGACAGAACCAAAACTTCAAGAATATTTTATTGAACGCAAAATTTTTTTGGATCGGTTAGTACTGTGCCGAATTGTTGTTGATAATCGAGAATTGGCAGACGAACTCCAAACCCAAATTGAAGAAGGAGGTAGTTTTGAGCAACTAGCTAAAGAGTATTCACTTGCAGATGACCGAATTGTGAACGGGATGATGGGAATCATCAGCCGCGGAAGTATGCCGGATATATTACGGGCAGCTATTGATGTGGCGAGTCCTGGACAATTGATCGGACCCATAGAAATCGTTGGCAAAGACTCTCCCCAAGGAGAAGGACCTTATGGTTTGTTTCGAGTAGAACAATTTCTGCCAGCGTCTTTAGAAGATACTCAACTAAAGCAAGCACTACAAAATGAGTTGTTTGAGAAATGGCTAGCAGAGAAAATTCAAAAACTGACAGTCAAGCTACAAGTGAGTTAAAAATTCTGGATAATGAATCTTTACGATTAAAAGTGCTAGCTTCTTTGCCTTGGAATCAGCCACCGTTATGCTGGCTGACTCCCGAACAACAATCCAAGTTGCAAAATGAGTCCCAAACCCGTCAGTATCGTCTTGGAGAAAAAATCTGGTCAAATGATGTCGGCGGTTATCAATTCTTAATTGTGTCCGGGAAAGTCCGCTTGCGAGAAGAGGGGGTTAGCAAACCTTTAGCAGTCCTAGATGCGGGGGATTGGTTTGGTGACTTACAAAAGCTGTCTGCGGATTTTAAAGCTGTAGCTGCTAGTAAAGAAGTGATATTAGTATCTTGGGATAGTGCGCTGTGGGCAGAATTTTCTCACCCACAAATTCAGGAGTTCTGGCAAATCTTACCAGTGGGCATCGAGAGAGACAAGGAGACATTTTCCTTCTCTTCCACTCCTGTACTAGGGCCAGCCTCAGTGGGGACTTCCAGCCCCCACAGCCTCCAACCCCAAAGAGGACTCCCAACCGCCAATATAATCATCTCAAATTATCCATTTGTTGCTAGCTGGAACACCGCAGCAGCCTGTTTAACAATGGTGGCGCAACAGTTAGAAAATTCTGTGCAACTGGAATGGGTGCAGCGCCAACTCCGAGGAGAACGCCCAAAACAGGTTGTGGAAGCAGCAGAAAAGTTAGGGTTAGTGTTGCGGCGGTTACAAGTGAATTGGGGTGAGTTGCGACAACTGTCATTTCCAGCGTTATTGCTGTGGAATTCTGACTCACCCCAGAGTCCATCCTGGGTTGTGGCATACGGAGTTAAAGGCGATCGCTTAATTATCGCTAATCCTCTAAATCCTGAACGGACTTGTGAAAGCTTGCCCCAGTCGATAGTTGAAGGGTCTTGGGATGGACAATTGTGGCAAGTAGAACTGATATCCCAGCAAGAAAAATTTAACCTGAGTTGGTTCATCCCAGCAGTTTTGAAGTACAAGGGATTGCTAACAGAAGTATTGTTAGCATCTTTTACCTTACAGCTTTTAGGGTTAACAACACCGCTAATTACCCAAGTCGTCATTGATAAAGTGATGGTGCAGGGGAGTTTGCCGACTCTCGATGTGATGGCGATCGCACTTTTATTGGTAGCCATATTTGAGTCCATACTGGGCATTCTGCGCTTATTCATCTTTACCCATACAGCTCGTCGTCTGGATTTGAGTTTATCAGCACAGCTATTTCGCCATCTGATGCGTCTGCCTTTGGCTTATTTTGAGTCGCGGCGCGTCGGCGACACAATCGCACGAGTTCAGGAACTCGAACAAATTCGTCAGTTTCTCACAGGTACAGCCTTAACTGTGATTCTAGACAGCATCTTTGCTGTGGTATACCTGGCATTGATGTTTTACTATAACATCCCACTTACCTTTGTCGCCTTAGCAGTACTGCCGCTATTTGCCACATTGACGATAGTTGCAACACCAATTCTACGTAACTGGCTCAACGAAACCTTTAACCGGAGTGCCGATAGTCAATCGTTTCTAGTGGAGACAATCACCGGGATTCACTCCGTTAAAGCCCATGCAGCAGAACCAGTAGCCCGCGATCGCTGGGAAGGCTTATTTGCTCGCTTCATTCGCACAGGTTTTAAAGCCTCTACCACCTCCAATATCAGCAGCAACATCGGTGACTTTCTCACTAATTTGTCCACCATGCTGATTCTCTGGTTTGGAGCCAAGTTAGTCATCGACCAAAAGCTCACAATCGGGCAGCTAGTTGCGTTTCAAATGCTGTCTGGTAGAGTTACAGGCCCACTTTTGCGCTTAGTACAGTTGTGGCAAAACCTCCAACAAGTGCTACTTTCTGTAGATCGCATTGGTGATATTCTCAACGTCTCCCCAGAAGCTGAACTGGGAACTGGCCTAGTTTTACCAGCGCTTAAAGGACAAGTCACCTTTGAGCAAGTCTTTTTCCGCTACCGGCCAAACTTTGAAGCAATTCTGCGGGGAATCTCTTTTAGTGCCGAACCAGGGCAATTTGTTGGCATTGTTGGACGTAGCGGTTCTGGTAAAAGTACCCTGTCTAAGCTATTGCAACGCCTCTATCAAATTGAATCAGGACGCATCCTGATTGATGGTTTTGATATTAAAAGTGCCGATTTAGCCTCACTGCGGCAACAAGTTAGTGTAGTTCTCCAAGAAGACTTTTTATTCAACGGTTCCATTTTGGAAAATATCACTCTCGGTACGCCCGACATTAGCGCCGAGCAAGTAGTAGAGGCGGCAAGATTAGCAGTAGCCCACGACTTCATCAGTCAATTACCCTACGGTTACGAAACCAATGTTGGTGAACGCGGTACCGCTTTATCTGGCGGACAGAGACAACGTATTGCCCTAGCAAGGTTATTTCTTTCCCAAGCGCCGATTTTAGTTTTGGATGAAGCTACCAGCGCTTTGGATAGTGAAACTGAACAACAAGTACTGCAAAACCTCCAAAAAATTTCCGCTAATCGTACTGTGTTTCTGATTGCTCACCGCTTTGCCCCCCTCAAACGTGCTGATTTGATCTTGGTATTGGAGCAAGGTGTGATTGCCGAACGCGGTACTCACTCAGAGTTGTTGCAACAAAAGGGTTTGTATTGGTCATTATATCAACGGCAGCAAGCAAATGTTTAGTAGATTTAACTAGCTTTTAGATTGTGTCTACTTGATGGATAGTCTTTGGCGAATGGAGTTATGCTTCATTCGCCATTTGATTTGGTTGCAAACTTGTGAGCTAATACCATTTCACTAAAACCCTGATACATATAGATTTCGCGTAGGGGCACGGCATTGCCGTGCCCTACCAACGTATTTGTATCATAATTAAAGTCAAACAGTATGATAAATGTACTGGGAATAATTATTTTTAACGTATAAAAATAGGTGCGTTAACGGAGTCTAACGTACCCTACTGCTGTGACACATCTAAGAAGATGTTTGAAAAGTATTGTTGGTAACAGCAAAACCTCTCAAACCTTTGGAATTTCTAAGTTTAGAAGCATAACAAAATTAATTTTTTATCCCACCAATTTATACTTACACCACTACAAATTTAATATTTATTTTATTACTTAATATGTTAACAAGAATTCCAGTTTTGATTCTGCTTTTTGGTAATAGAATTAGCATTTTGTGATCAAATTCCATAGTAATTATTGACAAGAGAGCTAATTCACACCTTAAAATCTTTTTATTTTAAAGATTTTAAGGCTTCAAACTGTCAAAAAACGATTGATATCTTTGAGAAGAAAACACTTATGCTCCATGATGATGCTAATAACAATCTGTTGTCAAATAAACAGCTAAATGTCTCTTCAATCTCCTCATTAGATACCTTTAATACAAAAGATGACTATAGCCTCAATATCAGCAGACGTAGTAGCTATAACTCAGCCAATGCTGATGTGCGATCGCAAAATAGCAGTAACGCTACTGCTAATGCTTTAAGCACTGGGAATTATAACTCCACCAATGGCTATGGCTTAATTAATGCAGCAGCAGCAGTGGCTAGAGCTGCTGGTCAAAATACCTTTGCTGATGTTCCTGCTCTTGGTGGCAATAATTGGGGAGCAGACCTTATTAAAGCACCGGAAGCTTGGGCACACGGATACACAGGTAAAGGTGTTGTTGTTGCTGTTGTAGATACTGGAGTTGACTACAACCACGAAGATTTAAAGGATAATATCTGGACGAATCCTAAGGAAATTGCTGGCAATGGTAAAGATGATGATGGCAATGGCTATGTTGATGATATCCACGGCTGGAACTTTGTTGACAATAATAATAATGTCCTAGATGACAACGGTCATGGCACTCATGTTTCTGGGACGATCGCAGGCGAGAATAATAACTACGGTGTCACTGGTATTGCATACAATGCCAAGATTATGCCCGTCAAAGTTTTAGATGACTCTGGCTCCGGTTCCTACACTTCCATCGCTAAGGGCATTCATTATGCTGTGGACAATGGAGCTAACGTAATTAACCTCAGTTTAGGAGGTGCTTATTCCAATCCTACTTTAGAGTTAGCCATTGACTATGCCAGCAGCAAAGGAGTGATTGTCGTCATGGCAGCAGGTAATGATAGTGGCTCATCACCAGACTATCCCGCCAGTTATGCATCCAAATCGGGAATTGCCGTTGGGGCAGTGGATAGAAATAATAATTTAGCTGACTTCTCTAACCGCTCTGGAACGAATCAAATTTCCTACGTCACAGCCCCAGGAGTTAACGTCTACTCCTCAGTTCCCAATAATCAGTATGCTACTTATAGCGGTACGTCGATGGCTGCTCCCCACGTTGCTGGTGTAGTTGCCCTAATGCTTAGTGCTAACTCCAAACTGACTGATGCCCAAGTCCGTGAGATTGTCGCAGACACCGCCGGAAATAGTACACAAACTACAAACTCTAATTTGAATCTTTCTAATGTCAGTTCTCTAGCGAGTCAGGTGATTGCAGATACAGCAGTAAATAATACACCAACTACAAGCTCTAGTTTGAATCTTTCTAATGTCAGTTCTCTGGCAAGGCAGGCAATATCTGACGATAACCTGCTACGCATGAATGCACAAACTAAAAATTATCTCACATCACAGACAATTTCTAGTTTTAATAATTCTAATGTCGGTTCTCTGATGGGTGAGCCAATTACAGAAACGACAAAATATTTGACATCAGCCGAAGATAATAACGGATTAGCCAATCCCGAATTATGGTCGCAATTCCAAAACTATGAGAAGATTCTGAGCGGGACCAATGTAGATAGCGATGATGATAATGAAGATGAGAATAATCTTCATTTTGCAAAACTACTCAGTAGGTGAGTTGAATTAAATATAAAACCACTGTAGCTGTAGAGCGATCGCTCGTCTATTATAAATGAATGTAGGCAAGGCATACTTTCGAGGTTTGACCCTCACAAGAACAGCCCCTCTCCCAATTTTGGGAGAGGGGAGCAAATTCTCTAGTTCCCCGAATCCCAAGTCGGGAGAAGGGGTTAGGGGATGAGGGCAAAACATCTTCTCAAAGCAGATTTTTTCTTAAGTTGACACCAATGAGCATTGCTTTACCCCTACGTTTTAGGTGTGGGTTGTAGGATTACTCATGCGTAGCCCAACCCAGCGATCGCTTTTGAAATAGCGATGAAAACAGGAGAGGCTCCAAACCTACCTAACCGAAAATGCCTCGTTGAACCGCCGTGTCACCGGCTCAGTGATGAAGGTCAAAATTGACTTTTTACGAGTGACAATTTCACCTGTAGCAGTCATCCCTGGTGTAAATTCTACTTCTTGACCCCGCACGTTGACGGAGTGTTTACTTAGCTTAATTCTTGTTGGAAAAACTAAGCCTAATTCTTTATCAACAATTGCATTCGGACTGACTTGCATGACTTCGCCCTCCACAATGCCAAATTCCTGGAAGGGGAAAGTCGCCATTTTCACTTTTGCCTTCATTCCTTGACGAATAAACCCAATATCGCGGTTGAGAACTTTTACCTCTAGAAGCATTTCTTCCCCTTCCGGCAATATTGACACCAATTCTTCACCCGATTGTACTGGTCCCTTGGTGGCTTTGACTCTGTAAATCGTACCAGCAACGGGAGCCTCAATCGTTTCCAAAGCTTGCTGCTTTCTTGCCTGATCTAATTGACCTTGAATAGTGGTCAGTTCTTCTTTACGCTTGTTGAACTGGGTCAAAATTTCACTTTGGCGTTCTGATGCTACGCGCTGGGACTGACTGAGTGCAGCTTTGTAAGCTTGTTCTGCTTGGCGAATTTCCTGCACTTGGCCAGCAATATCTTTTTCTAATGATGTGACTTTATCTTCAGCCTCTGTGATTTTATTCTGGGCGTTGGTAACTTCATCTTTTGCTCTGGTGATTTCTGTCTTTGCACGAGTTAATTTTTCTTGGGCATCCAAATAATCGACACGAGGGACAGCGCCAGGAGTAATTAGAGTGCGTAGGCTTTTTTCCCTTTCTTGTGCAAGAGCTAAATTACTTTCAATTTTAATTCGGATGCTATCGGCGTTGACAAGGTTGGTTTTAGCATTCGCAACGCTGCTTTTAGCATTAACTGAGTTGTCTTGCAATCGAGTCAAGCGGACTTTGGCCTGATTAATCAGTGCTATTTGGCGATTTGCTTCTGCTTCCGCCGCACCTTGACGCGCTTGGAAGTCTTGCAGGCGGGAGCTTAAAAGTTCATCTTGCAGTTTCGTCCCAGTCGTTTTGCCTCCGGTACGTTCTGCATCCAAACGTTGTAAATCGTCTTGAATTAATTTAGTAGATTTGGCTAGGCGGGAAACATCGGTTTTCTGCAAGTCTGGATCTTTTTGAATCAGAATTTGACCTTTAGTAACGCGATCGCCTTCTTGCACTTTGACGGCGACAATTGATCCCCCACCCAAGGATGTCACCGGTCTTACCTGTGTGGAAGCAATTAATTCCCCTGGTGCTGTTGCTACTTCGTCTATTTGCGAGAAGTGCGCCCAGGCGATCGCCCCAAATACAATCACGCTCATTGTTCCCGCTAATAATCTCGTGTACAGGGGTGGCAATTCCTGTACCGCTTTACCCAATTCATAAGTGAGTTGTTCCTCTGGTTGGGCGAATCGCTCTTTTGTCTGACGTGCTTGAGCAGCATTTGCAGCTAGGGAAGATTTCATAGAATTTTAGATTATTGGGCACTTGTACTGAGCGAAGTCGTTGGCGTAGCCTCTCGTAGAGAAGTATTGGGCACTTGTACTGAGCGAAGTCGTTGGCGTAGCCTCTCGTAGAAAAGTATTGGACACTTGTACTGAGCGAAGCCGTTGGCGTAGCCTCTCGTAGAGAAGTATTGGGCATTGAGAATTAGAAATTGGGAATTGGACATTAGGTATTAGCTTTTCTCCCCATGCCTCATGACCTAATTCAAACTGCTAAATAGCGCCGCAAAAAATTTTCTAATGTCTCTAACTGGAAGTTAAAAATCCCCTCTAAATTGGCAATTTCATCTTTTGTACAGAAAAATTCATTTGCTAGCAATGTGCGATAAGTTCCCAAAGCTTTTTGGATTTGGGGATTAAATAAACCCAATGCACTCTGTAACCCATCAATGACAAATAGTGGTGAGTTAATTATTACTGGTTCTTTGGTGAAGATCCGACCAAAAATTCGGGGAATATCTTCTCGTAATAAAATCTCCGGTCCTCCCACTGATAAAATCTGGTTACGAGCGCCTTCAATTGTCACAGAATCCACCACTATCTTTGCCAAATCATCAGTACTGACAATTGAGGTACGGTTTTTGCGATCGCCAATCAGCAGATACAATCCTGTTTCCCGAAACCGTTCTACTAATGGCAGCAAGTTAGATGCTAATCCAGCTGGGCGTAAAATAGTGTAATTCAAGCCACTAGCTTGCAAATATCGCTCTACTGCTCGTTTGGCTTTAAACACAGGAGCGTCTTCATATCCGCGATCGGCTCCCAGTACAGAAATGAAAACAAAATGCTCTACGCCATTGGCTTTTGCCTGGTCAATGAGTTCAATATTAGCGCGGTAATCTAAAGATAGAGCATCGCTATCAGAACCGTGGGCGCTGATAATATACTGCACACCCCGACTAGCTTTCTGGATATCTTTTTCCTCTAGCAAGTCACCGATGAAAATTTCTGCACCCCGATGTTCTAACTCGCTGTAGCGCGAGCTAAGGCGGACAAATGGCCGCACAGACTGTTCTCGTTGCCGTAGGAGTCGCACAACTCTGCGACCAATTCCTCCCGTTGCTCCAGTTACCAGAAACATATAAATACCTAAATTGAATAGTTGCAGGGTTTATAGTTCTCGAAATGCTTCGTATATACTCAAAATCATTGAGCAATACTTAAACAAAAATATGAGCATATTTTTATACTTTGTTACTATGCTCAAGATATCTTCACGCCAACTAAGCCAGTAGGTCACACCTTATTTATCTTAATACTCTAAAAATTATCCCCCATATTTTTAATAAATGTGGGGGATAGGGTAATGGGATTAGTTTTGGCTCAACAAATTAATAGCTTGTTCAAGCGACATCTTAGCCTTGTGCAAGTTCAGCAGCTTCTCCTGGTCTATCGGTCAGGATAGCTCATTTTCTTGCCCTCCAGCGTTATCCGAATTAGTTCTGCTTGCTCATCTGTAGGTGAATTCATCTCTTCTATAGCAGAACTGATTATCTGGATAGCGTTAAAATTAGGGAATTTTAACCCTTTGCCTTGCTTCATTTGTTGCAGTGCTAAAAATGGAAATACCATCAGAGTTACGATGTACGAGGTTTTGTATCCTGCATTTCCAGTTGGTTTGATGCCGTATCTACGACACAAGTCGCGTAATTCTTTAATAGTCTTGATTTCAAGTTCGGAACCCGTGAACATAAAATAGAAGTGTCCATTTTTGAAATTGGATATTGGTGGTTGTACTTCCGGCAAGTTGTAGCAACCACCAAAAAACAATCTATTGTTTTGGCACCAAGTAAATCAAATAGGGAAGAATCATTAACAGAGAGGCGGAAAACACTGAAATGAGAAAGCAAACAGACCTTTTGAGTAAGTCAAATGCCATTTTGCTTGCGGAAATTTTTGTTTAGTCCTCTTGAGAGGACTTTGGCTATTAGCCGTAGGTTTCTAACCTATGGCGGGTGATCGGTTCAAATGTGAGATTTTAGTCTAGAATTTCTGTATCGTCAGTTGTAGACGCGTAGGCGTAGCCCGTCGTAGACATCGCTTACCATTACTAAATTTCTGGATCAACACCAAGGGCTTTCAACCTTTGAGTTAAGATTTTCACCTGTTGTTCTGCTGTAACACGTTGCTGTTCTTCAAGAGCCGCGCGTTCTTCCGCTTCCCTGATGCGTTCTTCTGATATCAGCAATCTTTGCCCTTCCTCGTCATACCAGTAAAGCCATTCCCGCACAATACCTTGATAAATTCCCCGTTCTTGCCCAATCCCTAAACCAATCTCTGGTAGCCAAACGGGATTTCCTGACATTAAAATATATTCCCCATCAACTGGATGATACACCTCCAAAGGTGGATTTTTACGACGAAGGGGACTATACACAACGTAGTACAAAATTCCTAATTCTTTGGCATAAAATTCTTTCTTGGTAGTATATTCTTCCCGATATATTTGAGAAACAACTTCTAGTGCTAAAAATGGCGGTTTATTTTCTTCCCACAATACATAACTTAGGCGTAAGTCCTCATCAATGAAGCGTTTAACTCCTAAGCTGAGAAACCCATCGGGGACAATTGCTGATTTTTCTGGGTGATAATAAATACCCATGTCAATACCAAAGAACCAATCCCAGCGATCGCACCAAACCAAAGCCAGTATCGTTTTCAGCAAGCCGGGAATTAAATTTTATAGTTCATTATCCACAGAGGTATCATCTGAGTCGGGTAGTTCTTCGGAAGATGGCAAACAATGCAACGGATTGTAGTTTAACATGAGCGGTTTTGCCAAATCTGATTGTAGCTTGATTGTACGAAATGTATCGATAATTAAGTAGCTATACTAAGGCAAAATGAGTGTGGATACTTTAATCCACATCAATGTTACCCAAATCAGCCACTTCGATAAATATGACAAATGTTAGCGATGTCTACGACGGGCTACGCCTACGCGCTGATTTTGATAGTCTTTGGAAAGAAATTATAGAAGTTTATTTTCCCCAAGCAATCCATTTCTTTTTTCCAGAAACTTCTACATTAATTGATTGGGAACGTCCCTACGAGAAATCTATATGTATCAAGGTTTGTGTAAAATGGTATTACGGGGTTAGGTTTTTGATAGGTCAAGCACATCAAAAAAGGGCAGGTAGAAAACCCGCCCTCAAAGTAATAACTATTTAAACTAAACTAGCGATCGCAACTAATTACCGATTTGAGGCGCACTCAAAGAAACCTTTATTGCTTCTTCTTTTTGCAGTGCTAATGTCGGCACGGAATTACGCAATCTTGCCGTCAATTGTACAGTTGTGGTGTCGTACATTTGAGTTAGCAATTTTGGATAGAAACCAATACCAATAATTGGCACCAACAAACAGGCAATGATAAATACTTCACGAGGTTCAGCATCTATCAAAGCTTGGTGAGAAACTAATTCCTTGTTCTCTTCTCCGTAGAAAATTTCCCGCAACATTGACAGCAGATAAATCGGAGTTAAAATCACTCCTACTGCCATCAAAAACACTACAATGACTTTGAAGGTAGAACTATAAGCATCGCTAGTAGCAAAGCCGACAAATATCATTAATTCTGCTACGAAACCGCTCATCCCTGGCAATGCCAAAGAAGCCATCGCACAGGTGGTAAACATTGCGAAAATCTTCGGCATCCTTTTACCGACACCACCCATTTCATCCAACATTAAGGTGTGTGTCCGGTCATAAGTTGCACCGACAAGGAAGAATAAACTCGCCCCAATTAAACCGTGGGAAACCATTTGCAATACTGCTCCACTTAAACCCAAATCTGTGAAGGAGGCAATACCAATCAGGACAAAGCCCATGTGAGAAATTGAGGAGTAGGCAATTTTTCGCTTCAGGTTGCGCTGGGCAAAGGATGTCAAGGCAGCGTAGATGATATTAACTACCCCCAAAACCACCAACACTGGCGCAAATAAAGCGTGGGCATCGGGCAGCAATTGGGCATTCATCCGAATTAAGGCGTAACCACCCATTTTCAGGAGAATACCTGCCAACAACATATGCACGGGGGCTGTCGCTTCACCGTGGGCATCAGGTAGCCAAGTGTGCAAGGGAATAATCGGCAACTTGACAGCGTAGGCAATTAGGAAGCCAGCATAAAGTGCAAGTTGGAAATTCAGGGCGAAATCTTTGAGGGCGAGCGATCGCATATCGAACGTCACCGTATCGCCGTAAAATGCCATTGTCAGGGCAGACAGCAAAATAAACAGCGAACCGCCAGCAGTGTATAAAATAAATTTGGTTGCTGCATATTGTCGTCTTTTGCCTCCCCAAATCGACAGTAGAAAGTATATCGGTACCAGTTCCAGTTCCCACACCAG
Organism: Nostoc sp.; assembly: GCF_054880495.1. Classification (NCBI taxonomy): domain Bacteria; kingdom Bacillati; phylum Cyanobacteriota; class Cyanophyceae; order Nostocales; family Nostocaceae; genus Nostoc; species Nostoc sp. The sequence continues at coordinate 12,567 of NZ_JBTYKD010000005.1, read as the reverse complement.
GAAAAATAACAGCATATCCTGGACGGCGAACACGGCAATTTGACCGCCATACATCGCCAAAATCAAGAAGTAAAATAGCTTGGGCTTGAAGGTAACAGGCCAAGCTGCTAAAATCGCCAGCGTAGTAATGAATCCAGTCAAAATAATTAGGGGCATGGACAAGCCATCTGCTCCTACTGACCAATTCAAACCCAATTGTGGTACCCAGGGGTAACTCTCCACCAACTGCAAATCGGGATTGGAGAAGTCGTACCCGGTAGAAAAAGCATAAACAATTAGTGCAAAATCTATCAGCCCTACGATTAGGGAGTACCAGCGCACTGTTTTGCCTTCTTTATCGGGGATGATGGGAAGAAGTAGCGATGCCGCTATCGGCAACAGAATAATCGTCGTCAGCCACGGAAAATTAGCTGTATTCATCACAATTTGTCTGCTATCAAAATCATGTTTGGCAAAAAGTCACTAGTAATTAAGTAACAGCTTTTTGGTGATTTAGTCTTCCTCGTTAGGTTGATTTAATTAAATTGGCAATTCCCCATTTTTTCTCTTGGGAGTCTCTTTTGACACTTGGTAGTGCGGAATGTGGGTTGGGATACTTCCAGTTAAGTCAAAAATTTACCCTAAAATAGAAGGACTACCGAAACAATACTCTTGAATTCTGCAAGGACAGAGAGAGTATATAAATTTGCATAATATCCCTTCAGTATTATAGGTACATGAATTACCCATTTGAGAATCTAAACCCAGAAAAGTTCCAGCAGTTCTGCCAAGCACTACTGACAAAAGAGTATCCCAACGTCCAATGTTTTCCGGTTGCACAACCAGATGGGGGACGAGATGCGGTGGCCTATTTGGGAATAGATTCTGATCGCAGTTTCATAATGTACCAAATTAAGTGGGTAAAACGGCCGTTTACATTACCTGATCCTCATAAATGGCTGGTAGGAATTTTAGAAGAGGAAGCACCAAAACTTAAGAAGCAAATTCCCAAGGGAGCAACTCAGTTTGTCTTGATTACTAATGTTCCGGGAACTGCACATCCTGACTCAGGCTCCATAGATAAAGCTAACCAACTACTTAATAAGCTTGGTGTACCATCCATGTGCTGGTGGCTTGATGATTTAAACCGCCGACTGGATAGCTCTTGGGATCTAAAGTGGGTATATCCTGAGTTGATGACAGGCCCAGACTTAATTCGATCAGTTATTGAGTCTAGGCTTTCAGAAAATAGTGGGCGCAGGTCTGATGCAATTCGTTCTTTTGTCAAACATCAATTTTGTCAAGAGCAAGAAGTCAAATTCAGGCAAGTAGAACTGCAAAATAGGCTGTTAGATTTATTCATAGATGTTCCAATTTCTCCCCCACAAAGAGATATTACTGGTAAGAAAGAAATTAAATTATATAGAATATATCACGATATTGCTTCAAATGTTGAAAGAGATAGAAATACTCAAGCAAATACTACTTTGAACGATGCTAATTTGTATTCCAATATTAGAGCAGAAGAACGTGAGATAGTTGGTGCAGCAACATTTTTACTCCATATCTTGGTTCAAAAAAATATCCCTCTAATAGTTATCGAGGGTGCGCCTGGACAAGGTAAATCGACAATAACTCAATATGTGTGCCAGGTACATCGGATGCGAGTATTGGGCAATGATGAAGTATTACGTTCTTTATCGACAGATCATAAAGACGAAACGTTAGAAAAATTGCCTCCAATACATAGATACTCTCCAGTTCGTCTACCATTGAAAATTGATTTGAGAGATTTGGCAACCTGGCTTGACAAAAAAAATCCTTTTTCACTTGATGAAGAAGAAGAACTTCCTTCTAATTGGCAAAAATCTTTAGAATCATTTCTTGCTGCCTTGGTACGGCATGATTCGGGTGGTGGTGAGTTTGATGTTAGTGATCTACGTGCCGTCATGAAACTTAGTCCAGTTCTACTAGTTTTTGACGGACTTGATGAAGTTGCTGATATCTCGAAAAGGCAAGAAGTTGTTAATGAAATTATTAATGGTGTCAATCGTCTTGAATCAATTGCTGAATCACTCCAAGTAATCGTTACAAGTCGTCCAGCAGCGTTTGCTAATTCTCCTGGTCTTCCACAGGATAAGTTTCCACACTATCAGCTTGATTCGCTAACTCGTACTCTGATTGATGAATATACAACCAATTGGATTAAGGCACGAAAGCTTGATAATAAAGAAGCTGCGGAAATTAGAAAGGTTATAAAAGAAAAGCTAAATCAACCACATCTGCGCGATTTATCTAAAAATCCAATGCAGTTGACAATATTACTAAGCCTTATTCGTAGTCAAGGTTTATCGCTTCCAGAAAAACGAACGGCTCTTTACGATGATTATATAAAGCATTTTCTAGATCGTGAAGCAGCAAAGACTCCTATCGTTCGTGACCACCGAGAACTTTTAATAAATGTTCAAAGATATTTTGCTTGGATACTTCACACAGAGGCAGAACAGGGAGGTAATGGTAGTATCTCCAAAGATAAACTTTATGAACTTCTTTCAAAATATCTTGATGATGAAGGTCATTCTAAATCATTATTAGACGAATTATTTAGAGGTATGGTTGAACGGATAATGGCATTGGTACAACGTGTTGAAGGTACTTATGAATTTGAAGTTCAACCACTGCGAGAGTACTTCACAGCGCGATACCTTTATGATACTGCTCCTTATTCTCCAACTGGAAATGAAAAAACGGGGACATTACCTGATCGTTTTGATGCCATAGCACGTAATTTTTACTGGTTCAACGTTACGAGATTTTATGCTGGCTGCTATACCAAAGGTGAACTCCCTTCACTCATTGACAGGTTACAAGATTTAATTGAACAGGAAGGATATCGACTAATTAGTCATCCAAGAATATTAGCAGCTACTCTACTTTCTGATTGGGTATTTAAGCAACATCCTAAGTCTGTTAAAGCTGTTGTTGAACTGATACTGGATGAGATTGGATTGAGATATGTATTACCCTCCAATAGTCGCCGCCTTGGACTAGGAAACCCTCTATTACTTCCAAAAGATTGTGGACAGGAAGAACTAATAAATCACTGCTTTAAGAGTCTAGAGAAAAATCCTCCTAAAGACTATGCTTTAGAAATAATAGATTTAATCAGAGCAAATGCCATATCAGATGAAATTTTAAATTTATGGAATAAATATTTTTATACTCAAAGTATTATTGAGCAAGGTAACTGGCTTGAATATGGATACTATTTAGGTATTTTGAATAAAATTAGTTTAGTTGATATAAAAAAGATTTTATCAGATGAGGTTAATCGCGCAAAATGCGTGTGTCTTCTTTTTAAAATGCGGCGATTTGATTATTGCGAAATGACTGAACAAAACTTTCTTTTAACTATAGATGAAATTTTACAGAGAAATATTGTAGTTGATAATCGTCGAAACATTCAAATAAATAGCCTTATAGAGGTATTCAGTCACTCGATTGATGCAAGTCGATATGCAGTAGCTTTCAAGGCAAGGAATTTAAACTTTACACTTTCTGAAATTTGGAAACATCAGATTTCACACCTAGTTAATAATGGTAGATATTTCTTGCAAGCTCTTAATAAAGATAGTGTCCACTCTATCCCGGAATTTCCACAGGTTTCTAAGTATTACAAGATTGTAGAAACATCTCAACAAGAATCACAGCGCAATGTCCAAGAATGGGCAACTGATATTGTTCCTTGGGACAATCTTATTGAAAAAGTTCGCGAAGTTTGTGGGGATCATTGGGCATTGTTTCATCTTGCAAATATAGGTAGTGGAATTAAATCTAAAAGTGAAACATGCAAAGAATTCCCTGAACTTCTTGAACACTCAAAATCTTTGTGCCGACGAACACGTTATGCAAGATTGCAAGCTGGTAGGCCAAGTTGGTGGCAGCAACAGTTAGATAAAGTGAATAACGAAGTAGATGCCATGTTCATTACATTAGTTCTTGTAACCTGGGGTAGTTCAAAAACCTTAGAAAATTTGGCTATATCCATAGATTCTTACATTGAAAAATTATCCCTTGACAACTGGCAGCGTCTGTATTGCTCTGTAGAAGATACAATTGCTCTAATACAAGACTTGCACGAGCGCATGATCTACCTTAATGTAGATTCAATGCCAAAAACTTTGGGTGCAAGAACTGTTACTTTATTTACTTTACGTGCGAAAGAACAAAGTAAAAGAAAGCTTTATGTTTCATATCTTAGTGCGTATACTGAATCTGATCCATTAGTATTAAAACTTTGCCAGGAGTTTGCACTTGATCTTCTTCAAAAAAATGAAACTGATTGGCATCCTGTATTGGAAGTGATTGCTCAAAGTTATGCCAAAGGAGCAATATCAGAGGAATATGCTTCCTACTTGTTTGCACGTCGCGTTGCTAGAAAAGGAGAAAAAAACCCTTTGCCAATTGATCTTGCTGAGGAGATTGCCGAACACCCTGATCGCTATCCTGGATTTTTGGTTGCCGTAGCGGAAGCTATATGTAAGAATATTGTGGCATCTAAAACAATTCCTGTAGGGGAAATAGCACGTAGAGATAAATGGTTTGCAATATAGAATATACAATTACAAGGCTTGAGTTTGGAATTTATTAAATAAAAGTCACTATATTTTGTAAATAACTTCTCACTAGCTCAAGAAAAGAGTTTAGATGTTGTAGAAAAAAGTTAATAACAGTAATCCATAAAATAAATTATTGCGTAATCTGGGCATCTAGTAAACAAACCAGGAAATCAAGAAATAATGTAGGGGTAGACATTCGTCCACCCCTATAAAAATCAGGTAACACCAAAGACAATCACTAAGCCCAAAACTGCCCCAAATACAATCAAGGCATAGAATTGAGCGCGACCGTTTTCTAGGTACTTTAGACCTTTACTTCTGACAAGGGTGCAAAAGCCTGTGAGGTTAACAGCACCATCGACAACGTGGAAGTCAACTTCCATAACTTGTCTTCGCTTTTTAATAGAGAAAGTGCGATCGCATATCATTTATTTACTGCCTCAGGACTCAGCGAGAAGTTTGAGCTAAGGCTTGCTTAGAATCAAATCTTCTCCCAAAGGCGAACGGCGACTCAGCACTGACTCAGGATTCAGTACTGTTTCGGTAAAAAATGAAAAAATGTAATATTGACAGGCATCCTGGGTATCGAATAGATGTAAATTAAAGTAAGGGCAGCTTACCTCACTTGAGCATATAGGCAGGTATCGACCCGGTTATTCAAAAGATTTAGATTGGTAGCAGTATTATGTTGGCTCAATTCCAGAGCTTGTATCCCAAGGGCAATCTGATTTCAGAATTAGTGCAAATTTATCAAGGAAAATATATTGTCCGGGCAAGCGTGCAAATTGAAGGCGTAACCCGTGCTACGGGTATGGCCGCAGCAGAAACAGTAGAAGCAGCAGAAGACCAAGCCAGAACTAGGGCGCTGATAGTTTTGGGTATTACAAATGCGCCACCAGAATCAGTGACATTTATCTCAAATCCAATTTCCCCAGCGCAGTTAAACCCTTCCTTAAATACCAAAAGTGGATTAAATGAGCCTCCTGCCTATTCCTCTGCAAAAGATGGGGATTTTGTCGGTAGTCAATGGTCAGTCGTCAGCGATAAAGAAATATCTCTGCCGCCTTCTAAAGTACGGAACATCAAACCAGAAGTAGTAACAAGCAATAACGAAGAGTACGGGTACAGTAATGCTGTGCCGCCAGCAAGCGATACCTATAGCCAGGATTTAGGTCAAAACCTTCCTGTGACTGCCAACCGGGAGCTAGAATTTGATCCTCCAGTTGAAAACTTGGAAATACTCTCTGATAACCAGATGGAAAATCAAAGCTTTCCAGCAATTTCTGTCAATAATGTCACACCATTTACACCTCGGAGTTACAGCCCTCAAGAGGATATCGCCACCCCGTCAGTGAAAGGAAAGAGAAACAAGAAAGCTGAACCCGTAGATTTATCGGATGTAATTGCTAAAACAGATGTCGAACTTCAGCGTTTAGGCTGGACACCAGAACAGGGACGAGAGCATCTGATTAAAACCTACGGCAAACGGGGGCGCACTTTGCTGACTGAAGAAGAATTACACGGATTCCTCAAATACCTCCAATCTGAGCCAGACCCAATAGCGGGATTTTGATTTGTCATTAGTCATTAGTCATTAGTAAGGACTAATGACGTAGGCTGTTGAAACAGTAACGAAGTTATGGAACCTGTGAATTTTTCTGAAGTACTTGCTCAAATAGATGTCGAAACGGAGCGATTAGGCTGGATAGCAGAGCAAGGACGGGAGTATCTCAAAAGAAATTATGGGAAGCGATCGCTTCCTTTGCTGACATATAAAGAATTGTTGGACTTCCTCCAATACCTTGTATCTCAACCGATATTACTCGAAGTTCTGATTGCCAAAATTAATGTTGAAATGCAGCGATTAGGTTTGACAATAGAGCAGGGACGGGAGCATCTGATTAAAAATTATGGGAAGCCATCGCGTTCTTTACTGACCGATGATGAATTGCACGAATTCCTCCAATATCTCCAATCTCAGCCAAGTCCACCAGACCAACTTTGATGGATGAATAAGTTCGTAGTAAGGACATTAGTCCTTGATTTGAGCGCTAAAGCGCTCACTACGAACCCAGCAAATTTAATGGGACAGACTACTAGCGGGATTTTAGTTAGTCATTTGTCCAAATCGGTATTAAGTACCTGAACAAGTCCACCCATTCCAAAAATAACCCCTCTTCACTTATAAAGAGGGATTATTTTTAGGGTTTAAGGGAATTAAAAGTGGTAATTCCCCATTTGCCAATCGTGACTATTAATTAACAAGAGCAACTGCTGGGCGGCTACCGGCGGCGTGACGGTCAATCACTTGGTCAATCAAACCATAATCCCTAGCTTCTTCTGGCGACATGAAAAAGTCACGTTCAGTATCTTCAGCAATCCGCTCAATTGGTTGACCTGTATGTTCAGCTAAATAGTCATTTAGCCGCCGCTTGTGGTACAGAATTTCCCGCGCCTGAATTTCAATATCAGTCGCCTGTCCTTGAGCGCCGCCTAAAGGTTGATGAATCATAATCCGAGAATGGGGTAGACTCATCCGCTTACCCTTAGCACCAGCACTGAGGAGGAAAGCGCCCATACTCGCCGCTAATCCAGTACAAATTGTACAGACATCAGGGCGAATGTGTTTCATAGTGTCAAAAATGCCCATACCAGCCGTCACCGAACCACCGGGAGAATTAACATACATATAAATGTCTTTCTCCGGGTCTTCAGCATCCAAATACAGCAGTTGGGCAACAATCAAGTTAGCAATGTTGTTATCAACTTGTTGTCCCAAAAAGATGATGCGCTCACGTAACAGCCGTGAGTAGATGTCAAAGGCGCGTTCACCTCGACCCGATTGTTCAATAACGATAGGAATCATGGAAGCGTGTTTGTGGCTACTTATAAATACATTTTATCGGTGACAGCACGAAACTGGGGCTGATCTCTACTCTTCCCAGGTACATAGAAGTAAATCTTTGCCATTCTGCCTTATCCAACAAAGGGCAAAAGGTGATTATGCAATAGATTTAACCCCTAAGGGCACTTTTAGCGGCAAAAGCTGTCTAAGAGAATATCCCGATTTAGGGAAGAACAAATCAAAAAACTCCAATTGTCGCCAATGTTATGTCTCGGTCTTTGCTGCACAACCTTGGCGATGTGCTGATTAGACTGATAAGCGAAATCCGACTTGCTTAGGGAATTACCTTCAATATTCAGTAATATCTGAATTCAGTAATATTTGAAACATTTTTTTAAGATTTCCCTCAGCAATTATTAAGTTATTTTTGTTAAATTCGGTAAATCGATAGTACGAGGTGTATTTAGAATAACCAGTTTTACTTGAAATGCTATCCACTCAGAGAGAGACGTGCCATGTTGGAAAAATTTGTACAAGCCGCCATCATCACCTTCTTGCTCCACCTGATAGCAGGACTTAGCCCAAATATTTTAATTCAGACAAAGACAGCATCACCTGTGCGAGAAACACCAGCAAATATTGTTAGTTTGGTATTGCGATCTTTTCACTAAGAATGTTTCATAAATTGTACAGGTGTAAGTAAGTCGGCGCAAATAAACTCAACTATAGCCTTTGTTTGTTAAGTTCAATATAGACCAGTAAGATTCCTGGGAACACGGTAGACTGAGCAAAGAAGGCAACTATTTGCATTTGATCATGACTAATCGCCTTGCTGAAGCTAAGAGCCTCTATCTCCGCAAACACGCCGAAAACCCGATTAATTGGTGGCCTTGGTGTGACGAAGCACTTGCAATTGCAAGGACGCAAAATAAACCGATTTTTCTCTCCATTGGCTATTCTAGTTGCCATTGGTGTACTGTCATGGAAGGCGAGGCTTTTTCTGATATTGCGATCGCACACTACATGAATGCCAATTATCTTCCGATCAAAGTAGACAGGGAAGAAAGACCTGACCTCGATAGCATCTATATGCAGGCTTTGCAATTGATGAGCGGTCAAGGGGGTTGGCCTTTGAATATTTTTCTTTCCCCAGAAGATTTAGTGCCGTTTTACGCTGGTACTTATTTCCCTGTAGACCCGCGCTATGGTCGTCCGGGATTTTTGCAGGTGTTGGAAACCCTTCGCCGTTATTACGATACAGAAAAAGAAGATTTACAGCAACGCAAAGCCCTAATTATTGAGTCTCTGCTCACGTCTGCGGTGATGCAAGACTCTACAACAACCGAGCTTGAAGACCATGAATTACTCCGTCAAGGTTGGGAAATCAGTACAGGTGTAATTACTCCTAGTGAATCTGGCAACAGTTTTCCGATGATTCCCTATACAGAATTAGCACTCCGGGGAACTCGATTTAATTTTGAATCTCGCTATGATGGCAAGCAAGTTTGTACCCAACGGGGACTAGACTTAGCGCTGGGAGGTATTTATGATCATGTGGGCGGTGGCTTTCATCGCTATACTGTTGACCCGACTTGGACAGTACCCCATTTTGAAAAGATGCTCTACGACAATGGACAGATTGTGGAGTTTCTGGCTTCTTTGTGGAGTACAGGAGTACAAGAACCAGCGTTTGAGAGGGCAGTTGCTGGTACTGTATTATGGCTAAAGCGGGAAATGACCGCGCCGGAAGGTTACTTCTATGCTGCTCAAGATGCCGATAGCTTCACGGAATCCACGGCGGTAGAACCAGAAGAAGGAACTTTTTACGTCTGGAGTTACAGCGAACTACAACAACTGTTAACACCTGAAGAACTAAGGGAATTAGAACAGTTTACGGTGACACCTAACGGCAACTTTGAAAGTCGTAATGTGTTGCAAAGACGTTATTCAGGGCAACTGAGTGCAACGCTGGAAACGGCACTGAGCAAGCTGTTTACCGCTCGCTATGGCGTTAGTTCTGAGTCACTAGAAACTTTTCCGCCGGCTCGTAATAACCAGGAAGCAAAAACTGCTAACTGGCCAGGTCGCATTCCCTCGGTGACAGATACGAAGATGATTGTCGCTTGGAATAGCTTGATGATTTCTGGGCTTGCTAGGGCTGCTGGGGTTTTCCAACAACCGTTATATCTGGAATTAGCAGCACGAGCAGCGAATTTTATATTGGAAAATCAGTTTGTCGATGGGCGTTTCCACCGACTCAACTATCAAGGTGAACCAAGCGTTTTAGCGCAATCCGAAGATTACGCCTTTTTTATTAAAGCTTTGCTAGATTTACAAGCTTCCAACCCTGAGCAGAAGCAATGGTTAGAAAAAGCGATCGCTATCCAAGATGAATTCGACCAATTTCTCTGGAGTGTAGAATTAGGTGGTTATCATAACACATCTAATGATTCAAGTCAAGATTTAATTGTGCGGGAGCGGAGTTACGCGGATAATGCTACACCATCAGCGAATGGAGTTGCGATCGCTAACCTTGTGCGTCTGTCCCTACTCACCGATAATCTAGATTATTTAGATTTAGCTGAACAAGGTTTAAAAGCTTTTAGAAGTGTGATGCATCGCGCTCCCCAGGCTTGCCCCAGTTTATTTACAGCTTTAGATTGGTATCGTAACTCTACCTTGATTCGCAGCACAACTGAGCAAATCAACGCTTTGATCCCCAAGTATTTACCGACGTCTCTGTTTGCCGTCACATCTGATTTACCACAGGGAAGCGTTGGGTTAGTTTGCCAAGGTTTGAAGTGTCTTGCACCAGCAGAAAGTGCAGAGGATTTATTGCAGCAAGTGCAGGAAAGTCAAAATAGGGGAGTAGGGAGTGGGTAGAGATGAAGAAGGTGGCGCTGTTAGCTTTACCTGTTGCAAATTAACAGCAATTGTGTTAGCTGGCGGTAAAAGTTCTCGCATGGGTCAGGATAAAGCCTTGATTCCCATTCAAGGAGTGCCGTTATTGCAGCGAGTTTGTGGGATTGCTCAAAGCTGTGCTGATGCTGTTTATGTAGTAACTCCCTGGCCAGAACGCTATCAAGACTTGCTTTTGCCTAGTTGTCAGTTTATCGGGGAAGTGTCTTTGTCTGGAGAATCTCTAGCCCACGGGCCTCTAGTTGGATTTGCCCAAGGACTAGCCGAAGTGCAAACAGAATGGGTGCTGCTGCTAGCTTGCGATTTGCCGAGGTTGCGAGTTGAGGTGTTGCAAAATTGGGTAACTAAACTTGATAGTGTGGGAGATGATGCGATCGCAGCTTTAGCTGATCATCCCAAAGGCTGGGAACCTCTGTGTGGTTTCTATCGCCGTCGCTGTTTGCCACAACTCCTAGAGTTTATCAACCAAGGGGGGCGATCGTTTCAGCAGTGGCTTCGGCAACATCCTATAGAAGTTTTGCCCTTAGTAGAACCCGAAATGCTGTTTAACTGTAATACACCAGAAGACTTGGCTTTGATGTAATGAAAAACATCACTTTAAGCAGCAACATATTAAAAAAATAAAGTTATGATCATTTTTATTAATTGTTAACGGTGCTAACACATCTATAGGACTCATATTTGATTTTTGAGCAAGATTTCAGATAAAATCCTGATACAACGGGCGAATCAACCCAATGATGTAAATGCACGCTTGTTAGCTTATCAAGCATGGGTCTTTGCTACACAAGGGAAACTCGAACTTGCTCGCGCTGTTGCCACAGATGCTAATGAATTAGCAGATAAAATACAACCAGAAAATACCTCAATTCTTAGAAATACCCCCGGATACTCCATAGAAGACGAGGGAGCAAAATTAAGAAGTGCAATTAGTAAACTTCTTACTTCCATAGATACGGGAGTACCAATTAAACGCCTGAAGAAAACATGGTCTTTATTGGTTCGTCCCTTTTATATACAGGGTGGTATCTTGGTTGCAGCTGTTGCGCTCATCGTGGGCTTTCTCTATTTTGATTCACAAAAGCCAATACCAAGTTTGTCATCCAATAAAACAGTTACCAATCCTGCATTAACGCCTTTAGCGAAGCCTGTATATGTTCGGCCAAAATTTGCGGATAATGGTTCCCCTTTTCCCACAAAGTCAAGCTACATCAGTGGGTATCCACTCAAATTTTCGGATGGTTATTCTTCTTTAACTATTGACAATTCACAGAATGACTCAGATATATTTATCAAACTCTTCTCACTCGATTCTCAACGACCGACACCAATACGGGTGTTTTTTATACTTGCTAATGGAAAATTCACGGTTGAAAATGTGAGAGCTGGAAAATACGACGTTAGGTATCGCAATCTTGACTCTGGATATTTATCATGCTCAGACCCATTTGATCTTGAAGAGTATCGAACCGATCAAGGTGTAAGGTTTAGCAAGATTACATTGACCTTATATAAAGTGAGAAATGGAAACATGCAAACTTATCCAATTTCAGAGGAAGAGTTTCCTTAGCAATAGATGAGAGTCAATTTATTCAAACTCAGGACTCTTTTGGATTAGAAAAAGCGATCGCTATCCAAGATGAATTCAACGAATTTCTCTCAAGTGTGGAGTTAGGTAGTGATAATAACACATCAAGTGGTTCTAATCAAGATTTAATTGTCAGAGAGCGCAGTTATGCTGATAATGCTACACCGTCAGCTAATGGAGTTGCCGATCGCTAACCTTGTTCGTAAGCGTTCGCTGCTCCATCGAGAGCATTATGGAACGACGACAAAACACGGCATGGAACGTGATCAGTGCAGCCGACTCCTCGATGCCACGTCCGGTTCAGTTATGGCAACGTGAAGTCCACATCCCTGGCATATATGACCTGGAAGTTGATACATCGTTGTTAAGTTCGGGTGCGTGTGCCGAGGTGATCCGCCAGCACCTCGCAGATAATCCAGCACCGTCGGCATTCCAACGACTCGCTGCACACCATACTTAAGAGGTTGTTTGTAAAGCTCTCAATTCATACTAGCCGAAGTGCAAACAGAATGGGTGCTGCTGCTAGTAGTTCATGTCATTAATTCTGATGTGTTGCGCCGGAGCGTTATATAATAACGGTGTGTCCACATATCGGGACACGAGTGTCGGTGCGATCG
>NZ_JBTYKD010000004.1:0-5091 GCF_054880495.1 Nostoc sp. | reverse complement strand
GGCGTAAGCGCCATCGAGAGATTGACGCTTACACCCAACAAATTTGGGCAAAATCTTCTTAAGTTGACACCAATGAGCATTGCTGTGCCCCTACCAACGTATTTGTATCATTATTAAAGTAAAACGGTATTAGTTCCGACGTGACCCGCCGTACTTAGTCCTTTTTCTAATATGTTTCGTGCCGCATTCCACTCTCTATCTTGGGTATGCCCACAATGAGTACAAATATGGGTTCTAGTCCTAAGAGATTTTGGTTCCTGCTTTAAACCCATCCGAGAAAGTGATGTATCTGCGGTCTTGAGAAAGTCGCCACCCACAGGTTTTGTATTCAACATAACCATGTGTTTGTTCTTATTTTCATTTTTCCACCTATCCTATCCCCCTGGATGGGATAATATGTTACTAGTAGGGGGGATGTTCAACTATTCCCTAACTTCATATCTCTCTGCACTTTGGTTATATAGAGGAACTGATTGTGGTTGCCACGCCGGAAAAAGTACAACATACCTACGAGCATCTATCAGGTAAAGACCGTGTAGCCGTATTGCTCATGGGCTACGGCGAAGTCGAAAGCTACGAAGATTTCGCCAACTATAACGAACAGGCTTTAAATCTACTGACAGCAAAATTTGCACCAGTACCAACCTGGATTTATCCCCCCTTGGCAAAACTTTTGGCGCTATTTGACCGCCACGAGTGGGGACACACACACCACGATTTTATCTCCCCACACAATGCCATCTTTGAACAGCAGCGTGCTGGGATTGAGAAGAATTTACAAGAAAAATGGGGTGATAATGTCCAAGTTTTCAAGGCTTTCAACTTCTGCGCTCCTTTCCTACCAAATCAAGTCCTGGCAGAAATCAAAAACCAAGGCTTCGATAAGCTGCTAATTTACCCACTGCTAGTTGTTGATTCTATCTTTACTAGTGGAATTGCGATCGAGCAAGTTAACAACGCTCTGGTTGAATTAACTGATGGTGAAGAACACTGGGTTAAAGGACAGCGCTATATTCCTTCTTTCTTCAACGAACCAGCCTACATCGATTTAATGGCTCATCTGGTTGAGGAGAAAATTGCTGAGTTAGCAGCAGCTTATCTACCTTCTCAAATCGGCATTGTGTTAATGAACCACGGTTGTCCTCATAAAGCTAAAGGATTTACTTCTGGGATTGCCGAAAGCGAAGCGATGTATGATTTGGTTCGGGATAAGTTGATTAACCGCTATCCCTTAATCTCAGTGGGTTGGCTAAATCACGATACACCTTTAATTGATTGGACACAGCCAAATGCAGAGCAAGCGGCAAATAACCTGATTCAATTGGGTGCGAAAGTAGTGATATTTATGCCAATTGGCTTTGCTACAGAAAACCACGAAACTTTATTGGATGTACACCATATCATCCATAGTTTAGAAAAACAGCATCCTGGTACGAACTACGTGCAAATGGCTTGCGTCAACGACCATCCGCAATTTTTGGCGATGGTAGCGCAATGGGCTGATGCTTATATTGCACAGCTGTTGTCAGACCAATCTTTGGCAGTTAATCCTCAAGTAGCTGAGGTGAACCATCACCACCATCACCACCATTAAGGGACTTCCAAATCAAAAACATCCAATAATTTCTTGTGGGGTGGGTGTCTCACCCGCCCGTAAGCTAAAGCGGGCAAGACTTCGGCGTGAGCGCTATTTCGACCCTTCGACAGGTGTTACCCTGAGCTTGTCGAAGGGCTCAGAGCAGGCAAGCTCAGTACAAGTCAGTCGAACGCTGCCCGCCCCACAAGATTGGATAGTTTATTTGTTGGAAACCCCTTAGTTTAGCTGGATCAGCAGAAGCCTCACACTCACTTTTAGGAGTGTGAGATGAATGCGAGTGAAGGTGACGACTATCCCTTTTTGGATGTGTAAAGCACGGGAAAAAGGGATGTGGAGGAAACGAACAAATCTAAGTTAAAATTAATAAATGGGGGCGGCAGGGCATTCCGTCTCTTTAATAAAGCTCATCGCCTCCTAAGCAATAGCCGGATTGGGTGAGAAGCCTACACTGCACTGCTTGCAGTCAGTGTAGGAGTATGTCACTAGGATGAGTAAAGCTTTGCCTATCCTACAACTAATTTACGCCCCGTAGCTTGCGAGTATTATCAACTAAACTTTGAGCAAATTGATCAAACCTTTGAGAGAGTTTCTCATCTAGGAGCTTGCCTTCAGGACTGAAAGCGCCCCAAGCTTGTCCGATCGCAATTTGTTCAGGAATCACCCAACCGTGTACCCAACGGACAATTAGCCGTAGGTCATTTAGGGCGTTGCTATTAGACTGACCACCTAATACGCTGATTAGTCCTGTGACTTTATCCCCCAGTTGATCAAAACTCATCAAATCCAGAGCATTTTTCAGGACACCACTAACGCCACCATGATATTCAGGTGTCGCTAAAATTAACCCATCGGCGCGACTGACTGTATCTTGCAACCTCTGAACATCTGGATACTCTGGATACTCCTTTGCGCCAGTGCAGAAGGGTAGCTGCAACTGCTGTAAATCGAGAATTTCTACCTCTGCACCCACAGCTTCAACCCTTTGCATTGCTACTTGTAAAGCAAGCTGGGTATAGGAGCCTGGTCTTAAACTACCACCAATGCCAACAATCTTCACCATAATTAACCCACAAACTATTAACTAGCTACTATCGTCTGATTTTCTAAAACGGAATCGTTATGACTATAGTTATTTTAGCGATTTGTGTCGGAATTTTGTGTGGAAGTTAGACTAGATAAGAAAAGTGTAATTTCCAGTTATTACAATTTTGAAGAGAAGAATAGGCATAAAACCATAGCTCAACTTGTGCCAGCAGACAAAGGGTAATTATTATGACAAATTTGGGAAAAAAAGCATTGAGAAAAGAGCAGTCCTCAAAGCGAGTTGCTTGGGTTGGTGCAATCGCTGCTAGTTTGATTATGTTGCCAGGAATTTTCGGGAGTACTCCCGTCTTGGCACAAAAAGCAGAGAGTACCCCTCTAACTTATGGCGACTTGCTCAAAAAAGCGAAGGCGGGAGAAATCCAAAAACTAGAGCTGGACGAAACCGAACAGCTAGCAAGGGTTTATCTCAAGGGACAAAAGGATGATACACAACCGCAACAGGTGAGACTTCTGGCACAAAACACAGAGTTAATTAACATACTCAAAGATAAGAATGTTGATTTTGGCGAAGTTTCCTCTGCTAACAGTCGAGCTGCTGTGGGGCTGTTGATCAATCTCATGTGGATTTTGCCCCTGTTCGCTTTAATGCTATTGTTCCTCCGGCGCTCTACTAATGCTTCTAGCCAAGCGATGAATTTCGGAAAATCGAAAGCTCGCTTCCAAATGGAGGCAAAAACTGGTGTGAAATTTGAAGATGTCGCCGGGGTTGAAGAAGCTAAAGAAGAACTTGAAGAAGTTGTGACTTTCCTCAAACAGCCAGAAAGATTTACGTCCGTAGGCGCACGTATTCCCAAAGGAGTGCTATTAATTGGTCCCCCTGGTACTGGTAAAACTTTACTAGCAAAAGCGATCGCCGGGGAAGCCGGTGTCCCATTCTTCAGTATTTCCGGTTCAGAATTCGTGGAAATGTTCGTCGGTGTAGGTGCATCTCGCGTACGTGACCTCTTCAAAAAAGCCAAAGATAATGCTCCTTGCCTAATATTTATCGATGAAATTGACGCAGTAGGTAGACAACGGGGCGCTGGTATCGGTGGCGGTAACGACGAGCGCGAACAAACCCTCAACCAACTGCTCACCGAAATGGATGGTTTTGAAGGTAATACAGGGATCATTATTATTGCAGCCACGAACCGCCCAGATGTCTTAGATTCAGCGCTGCTCAGACCGGGACGCTTTGACAGGCAAGTGATGGTCGATCCACCGGATCTGAAAGGGCGACTGGAAATTTTGCAAGTCCACGCGCGGAATAAAAAAGTTGATCCTAGCGTATCATTAGAAGCGATCGCTCGCCGCACTCCTGGCTTTACTGGCGCAGACTTAGCCAACTTACTCAACGAAGCCGCCATTCTCACTGCTAGGAGACGCAAAGAAGCTGTCACCATTTTAGAAGTTGATGCTGCTATAGATCGAGTTGTTGCAGGTATGGAAGGTACCGCCTTGGTAGACAGCAAGAGCAAGCGCTTGATTGCCTATCATGAAGTTGGACATGCTTTAGTGGGCACATTGCTCAAAGAGCATGACCCTGTGCAGAAAGTTACACTCATCCCACGGGGACAAGCGCTAGGATTAACTTGGTTTACTCCCAACGAAGAACAGGGGTTAATTTCGCGTTCCCAACTCAAAGCCCGGATTACTGCTACTTTGGGTGGTCGCGCCGCCGAGGAAATCGTTTTTGGTAAGCCAGAAGTGACCACAGGTGCAAGCAATGACTTGCAACACGTAACAGGGATGGCACGGCAGATGGTGACACGCTTCGGGATGTCAGAATTAGGCCCATTGTCCTTAGAAAATCAGAGTGCAGAGGTATTTTTGGGACGGGACTGGATGAATAAATCAGACTATTCGGAAGAAATTGCTGCCAAGATTGATTCACAAGTACGCGAAATTGTCAACAATTGTTATATCAAGTCCAAAGAACTGTTGGAACTCAACCGCATCGTTTTGGAGCGTTTAGTAGATTTGTTAATAGAACAGGAGACAATTGAAGGCGATTTATTCCGCAAAATTGTTGTTGAAAATGCTCAGGTAGCGGATGTAAAATTGGCTGTACCTCATTAGGAAACAGGTAAAAGTCAATAGTCTATCAACTTTAGACTACTGAAAATTTAAAGGCTCACATTCCCGACTTCTTTAAGTGGGGAATCTTGTTGGACAAAAGTCAGAAGGCTAGCTTTTAGAGGTTGTCTCGTTGTCTTGTTAAGAGTTTCTGACTGGGAATGCCTAATTGGAGGCTCTGCCTCTTGCCTTGCGGCAGCAGCCCAATGAAGAGCATTTCCAGTCTCAGGTTGGAAACGAGGTTTTAAAAGGGTTTAGGCTTAAGTTGACCCAATGACATCTCGCCCATCCCATAAGAAATATATGCAACCGTGCTTAACTCTATTAGGATTTAT
>NZ_JBTYKD010000003.1:0-4318 GCF_054880495.1 Nostoc sp. | reverse complement strand
AAACCCGCGCAACGCAGTGGCTCCCCAACCGACAATTTTTTTGCAACATTCTAGCCAAGAGGGTCTACTACAAGACTACCGAGATTTTTTCAGAAATCAAATATGATTCCTATAGTTCAACAATATTTGTATGCAGCAACTATCAAACCATAGTGTGGAGTTCCCAATTCATCTCAGTGCTAAAACAATTGCTCGACGTTTAAGTGTTATAGTTCTGTGCCTCACCTTAGCAGGCATTCTAAGTGGCTATTTCTGGCTCTCGGAATTTCCTTTCCCAGCTACCAAGTGGTTTTACGAACTATTTAGCCTAGATGGAGAATTCAATATTCCTGCCTGGTATTCTTCATTCTCTCTATTATTTTGTTCGGGATTACTTAAAGTAATTAGCGCTATTAAGACGAAAGACCGCTATTTTGTTTACTGGAAAACTCTATATTTGATATTTTTCTATTTGAGTTTGGATGAAGCATTTAGTTTTCACGAGATTTTGATCATTCCGTCAGTGCGACAATCGCTTCATCTCAATCCTATATTTTTCCAAACCTGGGTTATCCCTGGTGCTGTTTTAGTGGGAGTTTTTGCATTTAAATATCTCAAATTTTTGCTCCATCTCCCTCAAAAGACTCGATATTTATTTCTGATTGCCGCAGTTGTTTATGTGGGTGGAGGCTTAGGTATGGAAATGGTGGGTGGAGTTTTGAGAGTAGATTTTGGGCGACGCACTCTAATAACGTTAATTGGCATAATTGTTGAAGAGTTTTTGGAAATGGTCGGAATTGTGATTTTTATTTATGCGCTGCTAGCTTACCTTAGCAGCTTGAAAGAAAGCATTCAACTGAAAATCTATATATCTGAAAAGTAAATTGAAGGATCTTTAAATACTTGCAAGCCAGTATAAACTATTAAGTAAAGCGCCATAATTCTATTCTAAGTAAGTGGGTCAAATTAAATATAAAACCTACTCTGCCTCCGGCTTCCCTCTCCGAACTCACGGAGAGGGATTGAGGGTGAGGTTTTATCTTATACTTAATTGTGCATTCCTACTTAAGTACACGTCACCGTAAAAGGGGTTCAGAAATATTCAGACTTGATGTTGGGTTTCACTACGTTCTATCCAACCTACGAATGATTAAATTCCATACCCTTTTTGTGGTGTTCTGTAATAAGAGCTTCAACTCTCTGGCAATTTAGTAAACATCTGTTCAACTAACTCCTTTACCTTAGCATCCAAACGCAACCAATCGACTTCACCCAATTCATCAATTAAACTAGTATCAATATCAGCGACTTCCTCCTGTGGGGTGTATTCCAGAAAACACACTTGATAACACAGTTCCCACAAATCGATACTTGCTTGTTGCTGTTGACGCTCCAAACGTAGATGATATCCTGGATGGGGCACAGGCAGACGAGTAAGAGTCTCTCTGATTTCATCTGCTTCTTCCGGCGTTGCAGTTTCCATCGCTTGCAACAGTTCAGTCACCAATATTTTAATTTCATCAGTGGTGTTAGCCGGCCAAATCAGGACATCGTGGTAAGTTCCCGTCCAGGAAGATTCATCAAGCAGCTTGCGGATATTGTCGATAACGCGAATGAAAGCAGGTTGCATGAGGATTTCAGCCTGCTGCCATGCAACTGGATTTGTTATTTTCGGTGGCATTGGTAGTAAACAGGGACACTAAAAGAAAAATAAACAGTCTACGTTTATTAAAAAGCTGCGTTTTTAATCTAAATCTTTTTTCAAGATAGCGGATTTCATTGAAGAAAATTTGCAGATATTTATTAGTAACTGGAAAATTAGGTAATAATTCTGGGGAAGGAATATGATCGGCAAGCTACTAGACCATCGTTACCAAGTAATTCGAGTCCTCGCTATGGGAGGATTTGGTCAAACCTATATTGCCCAAGATACTAGGCGGCCAGGCAATCCTATCTGCGTTGTCAAGCACCTCAAACCCGGAACTGACCCCAGAGTTTTTGATACTGCTAAACGCCTATTCAACAGCGAAGCCGAAACCTTAGAAAAACTGGGCAACCATGACCAAATACCCAGGCTGCTAGCATACTTTGACGAGAACCAAGAATTTTATTTAGTACAAGAATATATTGAAGGACATACCCTAGCTGAGGAACTTATACCTGGTAAGCGCTGGAGTGAAAGCCGAGTATTTCAACTGTTACAAGAAGTTCTGGAAATTCTTGAATTTGTCCATCGCCAAGGCGTGATTCACCGCGACATCAAACCAGATAACATCATCCGTCGCGCCTCAGATCATAAGTTAGTTTTAGTAGACTTTGGGGCAGTGAAGCAACTGCGTACACAGCTGGTAACAGTGGGCGGACAACCTTCGGCTACGGTAGTTATTGGCACTCCTGGCTATATGCCCACAGAACAAGGGCAAGGTAAACCCCGTCCTAACAGTGATATCTATTCCCTCGGCATCATTGCCATTCAAGCATTAACAGGATTATCGGCAACAGAATTGCAAGAAGACCCGGAAACGGGCGAAATCATTTGGCAACAATCAGTAACCGTAAACTATCGACTGGCGGCAGTGTTGTCCAAGATGGTGCATTATCACTTCAAAGACCGCTACCAAAACGCCACGGAAGCACTGCAAGCATGTAAAGACAGCATTAATCCTATCCCTGCACTTTCCACACCTCAACTATCTCGGCTGCAAACGGTTGCAGTTGCACCAGCGAATCCTGTCAAACCTACCCACAAAGACTCTAGCAAATCTGACCCATGGCCGGTATTAATTGCCATATTATTGGCAGGTGGTGGGGCTGCCTTAGTAGCAAATGTAGCTCCCAATATGAAAAATTTAGCTGCTAATCTTACAGGTAAGGATACCGCCTTAGTAAACAAATGCTCGGCTGTTGTCGTCGGAAATTCTAATATCCGTTCTGAACCTAGTTCGATAAATTCTGATAATGTTTTGCAAACTGTTACCGATAACACCAGTTTCGAGGTAACAGGCAAGCGAACAAAACGAGGTTGGATAGAAGTTAAACTTAAATCTGGTCGTTTGGCTTGGGCATCCTCGGATGTCATAGCCAATAATCAAGAATGGGGTTCTTGCCTGCGCGAAAAAGGGATTGCAACTAGGACAGTAAATGATGATACCTTGATTGCAACTCGACCAATTCCCAAGCCACAACCAAAATTGAGGAATGTATCAATTCCATTACCAGAAAAGCCGGAGGGGTCAACTACCGATGGGGGGAAATTAGAGCGATCGCAGCCTAGTGATCACAGTGCCAATATTATAGAACAAGCAAGACAGAAGTATGAATCAGGAGATATAATTGGTGCGATCGCACTTTTAAAATCGGTTCCGGCAAATGCTGCTTCTGGTATCCAACAGACAGGTAAAGTAATTGCCCAGTGGCAGCAAGATTGGGCTAAGGCAGAGGCGATATCTAATGAGATCAACAAAGCCCTAGATGATGGGAAATGGGATAAAGTTTTAGATTATAAAAACCATCCAGAAAAGTTGCCTAATACTCAATATTGGCGAAACAGAATCGAACCATTATTTAAACAAGCAGCCGAAAATCTTGGAAAGCAGGCACTATCTAAACTAGAAAATCAAGGTAGTCAGAAGAGTACCCAACACAAACTTCCCGATACTAACCAACCTGCCACTACAGAGAATCCTAATCCTACAGAAACTCCAAAAGGCGGCTTTTAACAGTTACGAGTGTTTACTGGTTACTAATTTTTTTACAGCAGAAATCATGTATTTGAACCACATCTGTCGTAGGGGCACAGAAAAAGCTCATTGGTGTCAACTTCAGAAAAAATCTGCTTTGAGAAGGCGTTTTGCCCTCATCCCCTAACCCCGAATCCCAACTTGGGAGAAGGGGAACTAGAGAATTTGCTCCCCTCTCCCAAAATTGGGAGAGGGGCTGTTCTTGTGAGGGTCAAACCTGGAAAGCTTGCCAAGTCTAACTTCTACGTTAAGTTGACACCAATGAGCATTGCTGTGCCCCTACCGCGTGGTCTATTTACCTGAAAATAGCTGTAATTCATTTTTTACCTCATTTGTCAATGCGTAAGTTCTATAACTAGCCCTTTCAAGGTGGTGAAATTTGGAACGAAGATTGGTTATTTCGACCTTCAAAAATCCCCAAATCTGAGCGGAGGATTCAAGGTGGTAGCACTGGAACAACGTATCTTCGTTTGTCACCTTGAAAGGACTAGTTCTATAACTATGGAAGTAAGCAACTCAGGTCTAAAGACACTGAGCTTTAGCCCAGATCGAACATCCCAAACAAAGACATTTGTCCTTGCAACTGGCACGTCAACCCC
>NZ_JBTYKD010000002.1:0-2650 GCF_054880495.1 Nostoc sp. | reverse complement strand
TTCAGTTAATCAACTAAAAATAATTCTAGATACTTTACTAATTGTGTTCATGTCATTAATTTTATTAATCCTAATAGGACAATCATTTGTAGTGACTTTTGCTGCTATCAAAGCTTACAACGGTCACCATTATCGTTACCCTTTGACCATTAGAGTTTTGCGATAAGACTATGTGATACTATACTAAATAAGTGAGCAATAATAAATCAAACTATGTTAGGCAATAGACCTCTTGCATACATCAAAAAAAGAACCCCACCCCGCCTTTGACTTACATCATAGCCCCCTCCCCGCAAGCGAGGAGGGGGCTATGATGTACCTCATCTGATTAATAAACGCTATAGAAAATCTTGATTACTAGATTGACAAATTACTAGGTGTTACTAAAGCAGAAAAATTGTTTGTTAGAAAGTTTGATATAAGTAAAGATTTGGATATATTAGATATGATTGATAAAATGATATTTAGCAAATAAACCTCATCTAAGTTGAGAACCGTAGTTTTCGCCCTCACCCTAAATCCCTCTCCCATATCTGGGAGAGGGACTTTGAAATTCTGGCTCCCCTTCTCCCACATTTGGGAGAAGGGGTTGGGGGATGAGGGCAAATCCTTTTGATCACAGAAGAACTACAGGTTTCAAGATAGACGTGGTTTAGTAAATTGCATAATTATGGGAGTAAATAATGATATGATTGGGGTTGCGATCGCAGGCACTGGATTTGGTCAAAAAGTCCACATCCCTGGATTCCAAGCACATCCTCAAACTGAGGTAGTTGCTGTTTATCACCGAGATATAAATAAAGCCAAAGCCATAGCAGAAGCCCATAATATTCCCCACGCTGACGATTCACTGACAAATATTGTGGCATTACCAGAAGTGCAAGCAGTCAGCATTTCGACACCGCCATTTTTGCACTATGAAATGGCAAAAACCGTACTGCAAGCTGGGAAACATTTATTACTAGAAAAACCGACAACCTTAAATGCAGTTGAGGCTAAAGAACTTTATCAGTTAGCTAATGCCAAAGGCGTGATTGCGACTGTAGATTTTGAATTTCGCTTTGTACCAGCATGGCAGTTGTTTGCTGAATTATTGTCAGAAGATTATGTGGGTAAGCTGCGCCTAATTAAAATTGATTGGTTAGGTTCTTCTCGTGCTGATAGTTCACGCCCTTGGAATTGGTATTCTGACAAGGATAAAGGAGGCGGTGCATTAGGGTCTTTGGGTTCCCACGCCTTCGATTACATTCACTGGTTATTCGGACCAGTCCGTAGATTAAACGCCCATTTAACAACTGCTATTCCCACACGAATTGACCCTGTAAGTGGGGAATCCAAGCCAGTGGATAGCGATGACAACTGTATATTAACACTGGAATTAACGGATGGCACACCTTGCCAACTTTCGATCAGTGCGGTTGTTCATGCAGCAAGAACCCATTGGGTAGAAGTATATGGCGATCGCGGTACATTAATAGTGGGCAGTGAAAATCAAAAAGATTATATACATGGTTTTCGTGTTTGGGGTTCCCAGTCGGGTAAACCTCTGACGGAAATAGAAATACCGAATCGGTTAATTTTTCTGAAAAATTATACTGATGGGCGCATTTGTGCATTTATCCGCGTAGTAGACCAATGGCTGCAAGGAATTAACCGCAATCAGGAAATTACACCATCGCTGCGAGAAGGAATTTACTCTCAGTTGTTGATGGATTTATCCCATGAATCTCATCAAAAAGCAAGTTGGGTAGATGTACCGAGTTTGTCAGGATTTCTTAGCAACTAGAAACCAAATGAGGAAAACTCCCCGCATTCGTATCCCGCCAGAAGTAAAGAAATATGTTTTTCAACGTGACAAATACCAATGCCAAAGCTGCGGTAAAACTACTGTAGAAACTAACCTCAGCATTGATCATATCATTCCCCTTTCCCGTGGGGGTCAAAATGATATCAGTAATTTACAAACCCTCTGTCTTATATGCAATCAGCAGAAAACAGACAATATTGATCCCCGTTTCCGGCGCCATTTTGATTTATAACGTTTCTCGCCTCGTTCCTAGTACTTTGTCAAGTTGGTTTTGAGGGTTTGTAGTAAGGACTTTAGTGCTTAGAAAATAAGGACTAAAGTCCTTACTACGAAATTGCTTACTCATCAATTTAAACTTGACAGACTACTAGTCTCCGACTAAGAATGCTCTCTATAAGGCTCCGCCTTCCTTACTCGCAGCAGAGCCGCTTGGAAGTGCATTTCCAGCCTTTGGCTGGAAACGAGGTTTTAATTGTAAAGGGGTTTTGCTGAAGTTGACACCAATGCACCACTGTACCCCCTTATACGGTTTCACTTTCAATACGGTTCGGTTAAGGCAAGAGACGCGATAAATCGCCGTCTCTACAAAGCACTGATTATTGTAAAGACGGCGATTTATCGCGTCTTTGTGATCTAGAATCTGTCATGAAAAAACCTTATCCGAACCGTATTGGTTTCACTTTAATAATGATACTTGCTAGGGGCACAGCAATGCTGTGCCCCTATGATAAATCTATATGTATCAGGTTTTGTGTGAAATAGTATTACATCTATCCCAACTGATTTGAGATCATGCTGACATCAACGGCTAACTTTTTGCCCAACTTGAGCAACTGAAGACAC
>NZ_JBTYKD010000001.1:0-10067 GCF_054880495.1 Nostoc sp. | reverse complement strand
GTTTGTGTTAATTGGCGCTTTCGTATAGATGATGCGAGAATTAAACTTTCACGAATCTATCCAACCCATCAAAACTAATGACATGAACTACTAGTCCGCCTCAGAATGAATTCTGAGTCTAATAGCACTCATTCGTCTTTAGACGACTAAGAAAAGGTTATAGTCCGTTAAAACGGACTTTAGCTATGAGCCTCTGAACTTCAGTTCTGGGCGGTTTCTGTCTAGAACGAAATAGCCCTGGGTGGAATGGGTTCTTGTCGATAATCAATTACCAATCGGGAACACCAACCAATATATAGGACTAAGCTAATGTACTTTTAATTTGCATAACCAGGACGGGCAAGATGCCTACCCCACAAGACTTTTACTTCCAGGTAATATGCAAGTTAAATGTCCAACAGCTTAGTATTTTATTTTTGAAATGCACGTAGTGGACCCTCTAGGCTAAAATAGTGCATTAGACGTAGACGTAGGTTGGGTGGAGCGGAGCGCAACCCAACTGATTATCAGGATGTTGGCTTTGGCAAAGCCTCCAACGCCACTTGCTACAACGCGGGAAACCCGCGCAACGCAGTGGCTCCCCAACCTACAATTTTTTTGCAACATTACTACCGAGATTTTTTCAGAAATCAAATATGATTCCTATAGTATCTTCTGGCACACTGGTATAGACCCGCTTCTCGATTGCAACCCGGTAATCTTGGCTGAGGTTGGACTCAATGGCATTAGCGATCGCTGTAATTAACCGATGATGGACTTCCGACCACAATTCGGGATTTTCAAGATAAGGATTCATTCCCGGAAATTGAGACGGCATAAAACAGCTTTCGTGCTAATAATTTTCCATGCTTCCATAATACAACAACTCAAGTAATTACGAACTTGTACTGAGCGCACTCGTTGGCGTGGTCACTGAGCCTTGCCGAAGTGCAGCCTCTCGTAGAGAAGTATTACGAATTATTTTTCAACCATCTCCAAAAATTGCGCCTCGCTTAACTGCGTAATTCCCAAGGATAGCGCTTTTTCTAATTTAGAACCAGCATCTTCTCCTAACACTAAATAATCTGTTTTTTTACTTACTGAATCAGTCACTTTCCCCCCAGATTTTTGAATCAAAGCCTTCGCCTCATCTCGCTTTAAGGTTGGCAATGTTCCCGTAATTACAAAAGTTTTACCTACAAACTTTTGATTACCATCACCAACTATTTTTGTTTCCTCTGTGGCAGCTAATTGCAATCCTTCTGCTTGCAGACGTTCTATCAACCTTTGGTTGGCATCAATCCGAAACCACTGATAAACAGATTGGGCAATTTCAGCACCGATACCATAAATTCCTTCAATATCTGATTGCTTTGCTGTCGCTAACTGGTCTACAATGAAGTATTTCTGAGTCAACAATTGGGCATTCACACTGCCAACGTGACGGATGCCTAAGCCATACAATACCCTTGACCAAGGTTGATTTTTCGATTGTGCGATCGCATCTATCAATTTCTCTGCCGACTTTTTCCCCATCCTTTCCAATGCAGATAACTTCTCTGCTGTCAACTCATATAAATCGGCAACGGAATGTACCAAACCTTTATCAACGAGTTGATACACCAATTTTTCCCCGATGCCTTTAATATCCAAGGCATCACGACTTACCCAATGTTCAATGGAACCTTTAAGAATCGCTGCACAGGAAGCATTGACGCAGCGAGTCACCGCCTCACCTAATTCTCGCACCACAGGTTGATTACAAACTGGGCAATGGCTGGGCATCACAAAGGGTTCGGTGTCAGTGGGACGGAGTTCTTTTAATACGCTCACCACTTCTGGGATGATTTCCCCAGCTTTGCGGACAATCACAGTATCGCCAATGCGGATGTCTAATTGAGCAATGCGATCGCTATTGTGTAAAGTCGCGCGGGAAACTGTTGTTCCCGCCAGTTGCACCGGGCGCATTTCTGCTAACGGCGTTAACGCCCCCGTTCGTCCCACATTTACAGCAATATTTTCCACACGGGTAGGTGCTTCTTCGGCTGCGTACTTCAAAGCGATCGCCCAGCGAGGGAATTTCTGGGTAAACCCTAACTGTTCCTGAAATTTAAAAGAATTCAGCTTCACTACTACCCCATCAGTCATGTAGGGTAAATTCAGCCGTTCCGTATCCCAGTATTCATAATATTCTGCCACTCCTGCGATCGAGGCACAGAGTTTGTGGTTAGGGTTCACTGGAAAACCCATCTTTTTCAACAACTCCAAGGCTTCCCATTGGGTATTGGCAATACTGGTATCATCTCTACCAGGAATGTGCAAAGTGTAGCCAAAGAAATCTAACCGCCGTTTAGCGACAATGCGGGAGTCTAGTTGCCTGAGTGTACCAGCTGCGGCATTACGGGGATTGGCAAATAATTGCTCACCTGCTTTTTGCCTTTCCTCGTTAATTTGTTTAAATACTTCCAAAGGCAAAAACGCCTCGCCTCGCACTTCCACCCTTTCCAGAATTTCTAACCCTTCAAAATTCAAACGCAAGGGAATTGAGCGAATTGTCCGCACATTTTGGGTGATATCTTCACCCGTCACTCCATCACCCCTAGTTGTCCCCCTAACTAGAATCCCATCTTGGTAGGTAAGAGCCAAAGCAGAACCATCAATTTTTAGTTCAGTGACATATTCCACTGAGTCTATTTTAGACATTTGTCGCCGCCAACGCTGATCCCACCCTTGCAACTCATCGATATTAAACGCATTCTCCAGACTGTACAAGGGGATATTATGCCGCACCGAGATAAACTGCGTATGCTTAAGCTCACCTACGCGCTGAGTCGGACTATCGAATGTCGTCAATTCTGGATATTGAATTTCCAGTTGTTGCAATTCTCGATATAGCTGGTCATAGACTGCATCCTCCATGATTGGAGCATCTAAAACGTAATAAGCATAGCTGGCTTGTTGCAATAACTGGCGCAATTCTTCTGTGCGCTTTACTTCCGGCTTAATCTGTGTCATTAGACTTATTACAAAATACCTAGCCAATACAATTTACAGCTGTTTTCAGATAAATAGACCACAACTGAGACGGGGAGTAGTGTGGTTCAAATAAATGAAAACAGATGTAAAGATGATGAAGCCTGCTTTTGCAGGTTTTGTATGCATCGCCGCGACTAACTGTCGTCTGGTCAAGGTACATAAAAATTGGGTTTGGCCAATCAGTTTGCCATTAACAGAGGTACTTTAGGCAAACTTAACAAATAATTTTTTATTATATATTGTAGAGGTAATTTTAAAATATTACAGCAGTTTTCATGTATTTGAACCACATCTGTCGTAGGGGCACAGAAAAAGCTCATGCGTGTCAACTTAAGAAAAAAGCTGCTTTGAGAAGACGTTTTGCCCTCATCCCCTAACCCCTTCTCCCAAGTTGGGATTCGGGGAACTAGAGAATTTGCTCCCCTCTCCCAATTTTGGGAGAGGGGCTGTTCTTGTGAGGGTCAAACCTCGAAAGCTTGCCTTGCCTAAGTTCTAGGTTAAGTTGACACCAATGAGCATTGCTGTGCCCCTACCGCGTGGTCTATTTACCTGAAAACAGGTGTAAGTCTTCTAGACTAAAATTCCTTAGCACAATTATGGTTAAGGTCATAAACAATTTATCGTATCCGCTCAGTAAGTAGGAATTACTGCAATCGATTGAGCCAAAGGAAATTGCAGACTCAGGAATGCATCAAACAGTAGAGTTGTTACTGAATCTCTCGCCTTCAGACGTTTTTAAATATTGGATTTTGGATTGAAGATTCAAAATCCAATATTTAAAATCTAAAATTTAGTCAAGAAGCTGAAACCATTTTATTTCAGAGATGCCAAAGTCCGGTGTCCAATTATTCCGTCTGCTCTTAACCCTTTAGACTTCTGAAATTGGATCACGGCTGAACGTGTCTTGTTATCAAAGACACCATTCACCTTTGCAGTATAGAATCCTTGCTGTTTTAAAGAATTCTGAGCAGTTTTGACTGCCTCTCCTCTGCTACCTACTCTCAGTACGTTACTATTGTTTGCCGTACTATTAGACCTGTGCTTGGGATGAACATTTGGGGCAGCATTAGGCTTTTTCATGGTGTTGCCCGGCTGGGGATTTTGAGCAACGTAGGAAGCAGTAGTCGGATTGTGGCTTTTATTATTGGTTAAAGAGTAAGCAGGTAGAGCAGCAGCTAAAGTCAAGGCAGGGAGCAAAGCAAGTACTTTCCAATTCATCTTTTTGTTCCTTCTAACTATGAGAATTATTAAATTTTGATTAGAAGAGTCATCCTAATAAGGGTTAGTGCCTTATAGTGATTCTTCTCGGTAGACTCTGGTGTGTGGGTTTAGTATAGAGTGAGCCTATCTTTTAACCCAGAGCTTTAGCATCACACATTATATTGACAGAGCTATGGCAACATTGTGGCGAAAGCATGACACTAATTTATTTAGAATTGTGTCGCAATTTTGACTTCCGCCCTGTGATACTAGCACAGGTCGGCGGAAATAAACATAAGATCAAAACTCACCCTCAATCCCTCTCTGTGAGTTCGGAGAGGCAAGCCGGAGGCAGGGTGAGGTTTTATATTTAATTTGACTTACTTGTATCGTGTCCGGTTGATTACTTATTAAACCCGGAGAACCCCAAAGAGCCTGCGGGGAGGGGTTGGGGGTGGGGTTTTTTTATTATGGGTAATTTAGCGGAACAGATCGGCGGAAATAAACCTACCATTCAAAACAGCCAGAAAGCCTAAAATTAAAGCCTTTTGAATTACGAATTACGTTAGCGTAGCGTTAGCGAGTCATCGAGCGTCATTACGAATTACGAATTACCCAAAGCGGTACTAGCCCCTTTTCTGTTCATCACCTAACATTTTCAATAATTTTCTGGCAACTAAAACGCCCACAACTCCAGCACCAACTAATTCCACCGCTTGCACCACTTTTTTCCCTACATCTTGAGGGTTGAGGTGCTGATGAAAAATTTTCTCATCCACCCATTCAGTTGTCGCTTTGAAATCATGAGTTGGTGTTGGCAATAACGTTAAATAAGTGGCTTGACGGATTAAATGCGCGGGTTCACCTGCAACTTCAAAAACATTGAATAAGTTAGCAGCAGCCTCATTTATCCCCAATTTCAAGAGAGTTCCACGGATGTTAACCTCAGCAGGTTTGAGGTCTTTTCCCAACGCTAATGCTTTCAAATTACTGGCAATATTAGCGCCTTGTTGATAAGCTACTTGAGCTGTAGGTGGTAGCGAATTATTCTGAACTGCCACACAATCACCACCGGCAAAAACTTCTGGAAAGTCGAGCAATTGCATGGTAGGAGTAACTAGGAGACGATCGCGATGATCCCGATGTTCTTTGGGAATTGGTAAATCTTTAATCAGTGGATGGGTGGAAGTCCCAGCTGTCCAGATTGTAGTATATGTTGCTAATGTCTCGATTTGCTCATTGCGCTTATATTCAATTGCGTTGGGATGGATAGCAGTGGCTTCTGCTCCGGTGAGTAGTTCAATTGGCACAGCGCGTTTTTTCAATTCCCGTTCGGCAACTTCACGTAAGGGGTCATTAATATCACCATTAAGGATTTGTTTACCGGGATTGAGCAGTATTACGCGGATTTCACTCTGATTGCCTCCCAAAGCGCTATACCAATGTGGAAGAAAATCAGCTAAAGTTGCTGCCATTTCTACACCGGAAGCACCACCACCAACCACGACTACTGTTAACAGTTTTCGGCGTTGTTCTAAATCTTCAGTTTGCACTGCTTGTTGTAAACGATCGCGTAAATGCCGCTCCAGAGCGATCGCATCTTCTTGCGTCCAGAAAGGAAAGGCATTTTCTTTGGCTCCCTCAACTTGATGATAGCCAGTAACGCTGCCCAAAGCTAATACTAAGTTGCTGTAATTGTAGGAGTTTCCCGAACTTAATTTGACTGCCTTTTGATCTAAGTCTATCGACTCCACTGTATCTTGAACAAAGATCACACCACTACCTTTAAGTAATTCCGAAAAACGTGGGACTACTTGCAAGGTATCCATCTCGCCATCGAAATATTCATAGAGTAACGGCTTAAAGCAAAAGCGTTCGTCTTTATCAATCAAGATCACAGAGCGAGGATAATGTTCGTGAGCTAAGTGCAAGGCTGTAAATAGCCCTGCAAAGCCACCACCGACAATCACAGTTTGATAAACTGGGGTGTTCATATAATCCCTTCCAAATATTGTTAAATCAGGATGTTCAATTAATCAGAGCTTCTCTACTATAGGAATAAAAACAAAGCAATCAAACTAACGCTGAGGATCACAGCCAATCCAATCGCGTATTCAACTCTCCGACTAAAAAATCCTACAGCAGCAACCAAGGCGATCGCTAGCCCGATAATGCCAATATATTGCTCTTTTTGTAAATTCTGTGCAATTAGGGGGTCTTTTCCTGGTGGTGCAGTTTCTTGAACTGCTTTTGGGGCGCGTTCTGACGCTGGTATTTCTTGGATGAATAAATTCATAAAGTTACTCCTGAAAATACTTAGGTTAACTGAACCTTTTTATGCCCGCCAAAGATAGAGAAGCGAGAAAAGGAAAACCCAAACTACATCAACAAAGTGCCAAAATAATGTGGTTGCACTTGTACCGAAGTGAGTCTGATTATAATTGCCTGGAATAAATGAGCGAATCAGCATAATTATCTGAAGCACAACACCAGCCAGAACGTGTAAACCGTGGAAACCTGTCAGCAAGTAAAATGTGGAACCAACTAATCCTGTAGTGAGCTTGAAATCGAGATTTTTCCACTCAATTAATAGACCAATTAGGAAGTAGGTTCCCATTGCGATCGTGATCAGCCACAGCCAGCGAAATTTACTGAGTTGATTACGCTTGAGAGCATTTTCTGCTAGTTGAATGACAAAGCTACTAGAAAGTAATACTACTGTATTAATCATTACAAGTTTCGACAATTCAGGCCCGGAAATACCGGGTGGTAGCCAGTTAGTAGTATTCAGTCGCAGAACAACATAAGTAAAGATAAAACTCAAAAAGATGATGCTCTCTGACAGCAGGAACACGGTAAACCCGAACATCCCTTTACCATGATGATCTTCATGACTCCCACCACCACTTGGCAGGAAGCGCTGCAACCAATTTGGTAGGCGTATCCGCCACGTTTCAAAACGGATCGGACTTTCATCTAGATGAATGGGGCGAGGTTGCATAATTCGTAATTCGTAATGACGCTCGATGACTCGCTAACGCTACGCTAACGTAATTCGTAATTAAAATTGGTCTAACTCCTTACTCACTCAGATCAGAATTTACTATTACTGAGTATTTTGGATCGCCATAGTCGTAGGGGGGTTTTGTCACAACCGGAATCTCTGCAAAGTTATCTCGCGGAGGTGGTGAAGTGGTTGTCCATTCCAATCCAGTAGCGTGCCAAGGATTATCAACCGCCCTTGGCCCGTATAGCCAAGAACCGACAATATTGGCAATAAAGGGCAGAGTAGATACTCCCAGCAAGAATGCGGCTAAACTAGCGATGACGTTCCATCCTTGATACCGTGGATCGTAGGAAGAGACTCGACGCAACATCCCTTGTAAACCTAACGGGTGCATGGAGAAGAAGGTAATATTGGCAGGGATAAAGGTCAGCCAAAAATGCAGCTTGCCCCAACCTTCAGCGTACATCCTTCCAGTTATTTTGGGAAACCAGAAATAAATGGCTGCGAAGATTGCCATCGTGATCGTGTTGAAGACGATGTAATGGAAGTGACCTACTACAAAATAGGTGTTGTTGACGTGAATATCAAAGGGCGTTGCAGCCAGCATCACACCAGTAACGCCACCGAAAATAAACATCGCTGCTGCTCCCATCGCAAATAGCATTGGTGTTTCTAAATGCAGCTTGCTTTTCCAGATAGTGGCAGTCCAAGCAAATGCCTTCACCCCAGTCGGTATGGAAACTAGCATTGATGTAAACATAAAAGTCATCCGCATCCAGCCAGGGGTGGCACTGGTGAACATGTGATGCACCCAAACGAAGATGCTGATAAAAGCAATACCTAATGTAGCGATCGCAACTGACCGATAACCAAATAAAGGATTCCGGGAAAAGGCTGGCAGAACCTCCGCAATAATACCGAAGGCTGGTAGTGCCATGATATAAACTGCCGGGTGAGAATAGAACCAGAATAAATGCTGGTAAATGATGGGATCGCCACCTTCTTCAGGTTTGAAGAATTGCGTACCGAAAGCGAGGTCAAACAACAGCAGGATTAATGCACCTGTCAAGGCTGGTAAGTTAATTAGCTGCAACAACTGGGCGCTGAAAACCGACCAAACAAACACAGGCATCCGAAAAAACGTCATCCCTGGCGATCGCATCCAAAAGATCGTAGTCACAAAATTGACAGCCCCCATGATCGAAGAAATGCCGATCAATATGAGACTGACGATCCAAATGAATTCACCGTTAATTAGTTGTCCGGGGGGAAATTGCAGGCTGACGGGTGGATAAGACCACCAACCTGCCTGTGCGGTCCCATTGGGTAGCAAAAAGCTCGATATTAGCAAAATACCTGCTGGTGGCAGAATCCAAAACGAGATGGCATTAAGTAAAGGAAACGCCATGTCCCGCGCCCCAATCATTAACGGCACTAAGTAGTTAGAAAGTCCAGCATTGAACGGGATAATCCACAGGAAAATCATGATTGTCCCGTGCATGGTGAACAAGCCGTTGTAAAAGGGGCGGTCAACCAAATTCGATTCCGGGGTGAGCAGTTCGGCACGAATAATCATCGCCAACAGCCCGCCAATCAGGAAGAAAATAAATGTCATCACCATGTACTGAACACCGATCACCTTATGGTCGGTGCTGAAGCGGAAATATTGCCGCCAGTTATCAACAGGCTCTCTATCCTCCGCGATCGCTTCACTGAATTCATGTGTCATTACTTACCTTCCTTTCATTAGCTACAGCAGGTTGATCGGGTGCGACAGTGTACCAACCGCTTTTAAATAATGTCTTTGCTGC
The DNA here is from genome assembly GCF_054880495.1 of Nostoc sp. Taxonomy (NCBI): domain Bacteria; kingdom Bacillati; phylum Cyanobacteriota; class Cyanophyceae; order Nostocales; family Nostocaceae; genus Nostoc; species Nostoc sp. The sequence continues at coordinate 1,034 of NZ_JBTYKD010000001.1, read as the reverse complement.
TTCAATATGTTCAGCAATTGCCTGATTTTTTACAGTTGTTGGTTCGCTAGCCGTTTGGGTGAGCCACTGGTTATACGCTTCAACAGATTCAACGTATACATCTGCTTCCATCAACGCAAAGTAAGTACCGCTAAATTGAGAATCTTTCAGCTTATATTTTCCCGTGCGAGTAGGCGTTAGCACAATCTCAATGTTGCGTTTGGGGATAAGATCCTGTTTTAAGCGGAACTCAGGCACATAAAAACCGTGGATTACATCTTGTGCGTGCAGATTCATCCGGGTGCTGCGATTGACTTTCAGGTGTAATTCATTACTGGTAAGATTATTTGGATAGCGGAAAGACCACTCCCACTGTTTAGCGAAAACATCAATAGTTTCAGAAGCAGGTTTAGGAACGTCGCTGGCTATTGCGGCGTTAGCTGGTTGGGATTCTAAGGGCAGATGCAAATGCACGATTTGCCCCAAACCCAAAATATTTAATTGCTGATAAATATTGAGGCTTTGAAAAGCAATCCACAACACCAAGAGAGTCGGGGTTGCTGTCCAGAGAATTTCTAGTCTCACATCGCCCCTAGAAGGGTGTCCTTCGGTGTAGTCTTCCTTAGATGCCCGAAAGAAAAGTACCGAATACAACATCATCCCAACCAGCCCAAGCAAGATGAAAGCTCCAATTGAAACTAAGAAGCTAAATAAATCATCTACTTTTTTTGCTTCGGCGGTGGCTTGAAGAGGCATCCAGGAATAAGCTAGCTGTCCAATCCAATGGCTAATAACGAGCAAAACTGCGATATAACTAGCTATTAGTAAATATTCTAAAAATCTAAACATAGCAATTTTTGTCCAAAGTCCAATACGCACTCATCATCTATTGCACCTTTAATTTATCAGGACTTACGCAAACAATAGCTGAAAAGAATGATTTTTAGGTAGGGGCAATTCATGTAGCTTTAGCTGACCGCAGGGTATTGCCCCTACGCGTGTAGTTTTGCGTAAGGGACTTCCAAATAAAAAAATACTCAACTACTTCTTGTGGG